>CAMDAX010000058.1 GCA_945888885.1 Nitrosovibrio sp. Nv4
CCGGAAGCTACAACTCATGCATCCAGTAAGATTGATCGGTGTGGCCTGCGGCCTTGGCGCACCGGATCATGGTTGCGCGGATGGCCCGCTGTTTCTTCGTGAACTCAAAGTTTTTCAGGAAGGCAATATTCCTGCTGCATGGGAAGATATGTTGTGGCCTAACCCCGCCAACCTGGAATCACCTATCGCAGCAATCACAGAGCTATGTTCCCGCCTCGCGACTCATGCGCAAAATGTGCTGGAGGCGGGCCATTTTCCCCTCGTCGTCGGCGGAGATCATTCCTGCGCCATCGGCACGTGGAGCGGCGTACATCAATGGCTGGGAGCACGCGGCTCACTCGGCCTGATCTGGATAGACGCCCACATGGACAGCCATACTTTCGACACCACTTCCAGCGGAGCCTTGAACGGCATGCCCCTGGCCTGTTTGCTGGGCTATGGTGAACAAGCGTTGACTGCAATCGGGACAACTGCACCCAAATTGCATCCAGAACACGTGTGTCTGCTGGGGGTCAGGAGTTTTGAAGAAGGCGAAGCTGCGCTCCTGAAAAAACTGGGCGTGCGGGTGATCGGCATGGAAGAAATACGCAAGCGTGGCGTAACGGCAGCCCTGGCTGAAGCAATAACCATTGCCCGCAACGGCACAGCAGGCTACGGCGTGAGTATTGATCTGGACGTGCTCGACCCCTCCGAAGAACCCGGCGTCGGCAGCCCGGTGTCTGGCGGTTTATTATGTAGTGAGCTGGAACAATCACTGCACCAACTGCGGGATGACCCAGCAATACTGGCAATGGAAATCGTCGAATATAACCCGCACCATGATCGCAGCCAGCTAACCGCAAGGGCTGCGGGCGCGCTGTTCCGGGCAGCGTTGGGAAAGTGACGTCAGTAAGAGTTTTAGCAAGGACTCAGCAGATTTCCGTATGAAGATTTGAATGGCTGCATTCGACACTGGCTTTCACGATAAACCCAAAGATAGTTCATTAGACCGTTTGTGGTTAAGTAGTGACTTGGCACAGGGTTAACGTGCTTAGTCACTACTTAGTTGTTCCATCAGAGCTTGTCGAACCACATACACTGTGAAGCTCAGTCCTTCGACAAGGGCGAATGGATGTTGGCAAATCACATCCTGTCGAGCCTAATGAACAATCTGCAACAAATCAAATCACGAACATATCAACAAAGTCATTAACTGCTGTCGCTTCCAGTCTCTTCTGGTCGAGGCACAGATCAATGATCGCTTCTTGCTGTTTTTCCGGGAAGCAGCGCGCAAGGTTGGTTCTGAATTTTGTTTCCAATAGCGGCATCCCCTCCTTGCGGCGGCGCTTATGCCCGATAGGGTATTCCACCGCCACTTCCTGCAGTGTTTGACCATCCTTGAATTCCACCGTGACAGCGTTGGTGATGGCACGTTTTTCAGGGTCGTGATAATCCCTGGTGAATTGCGGCTCTTCGACACAGATGATTTTGTCGCGCAGCTTGTTGATACGCGGGTCTGCGGCAACAGCATCGGCATAATCGGCCGCAGTAAGCCGCCCGAAAATCAGCGGCACCGCTAGCATGTACTGCATGCAATGATCGCGGTCGGCAGGATTGTTGAGTGGCCCTTGCTTGTCAATGATGCGGATCGCCGCCTCGTGGGTGCGAACCGTGATTTTTTTGATGTCTTCAATCCGCTCCCTGACCAAGGGGTGCAGTTGCATGGCGCATTCCACCGCTGTCTGGGCATGAAATTCTGCCGGGAAAGAAATCTTGAACAGCACATTCTCCATTACGTAACAATCCCATTGTTCGACCGACCGCTGAAACTTGAATGGCTGCCCCTTGAACAGTACATCGTAGAACCCCCAGGTTTTGGCAGTCAATGCTGAGGGGTAACCCATTTCTCCCTTGAGCGTAATCAATGCCAGCCACACCGCGCGACTGGTAGCATCACCCGCCGCCCAGGATTTGCGCGAGCCGGTATTGGGTGCATGGCGATAAGTGCGTAGCGCTTGCCCATCCACCCAGGCTTGTGAAAGTGCATCGATGATCTGATCGCGGCTGCCGCCGAGCAAGTGCGTCACCACTGCGGTGGAAGCGACTTTCACCAGCAGCACATGATCCAGTCCCACCCGGTTGAAGCTGTTTTCAAGTGCCAGACAGCCTTGAATTTCGTGAGCTTTGATCATCGCAGTCAGCACATCGCGCATCAATAACGGCTTCTCATCCATAGTCGTGCCGCCAGCCACGGCATTGCGCGATACCCAATCCGCCGTGGCCAGTATGCCACCCAGATTATCCGACGGGTGCCCCCATTCAGCAGCCAACCAGGTATCGTTGAAATCGAGCCAGCGTATCATCGTGCCAAGATTGAATGCGGCCTGTACCGGATCAAGCTGGAATCGGGTGCCGGGGACTTTTGCACCACGCGGCACGACGGTGCTGGGGACAATCGGGCCAAGCAATCTGGTACATGCCGGGTAGGAAAGTGCCTCCAACCCGCAGCCCAGCGCATCCATCAAACAGTTGCGTGCAGTGTCATAGGCCAGACTGCTGTGAATGCTGCGATGGGCAACATAATCGGCGATGTCCACCAGCACCTGATCGGGCTGTGGACGGATGTTGGAAATATGGGATGTCATGCCTGTCTTTCGGGTAAATTTTGTTGCCAGAGAGATGGCCGTAAAATGTGTGGGAGTGAAAACGTACAATCCAATATTGCGCTCAATCTGGATACGCCACAAGCGGCGCGCTGATAAGCTTGCCGCGCGAGTTCCCTGCAACCAGGCAAACCAGCCAGCCAGAAGCAGTCATTCACTCGTATGCTTTCTGCATTAGCGAGTAATTTACCGAAATCTGTTAGCATTCTCTTCTGGCGTCCATGATGCTTTATTTGATTTTGGCATCACCGACCCACAAGAATTAATTCAAGGATAGTCTGATGGCAAAAGCAACCACAAAGAGCAACGACTCCGCCGCCAACATCGGCTTCGAGGCCAAACTCTGGCTTGCTGCCGACAAATTGCGCAATAACATGGACGCGGCGGAATATAAGCACGTTGTGCTCGGCCTGATATTCATCAAATATATCTCCGATGCATTCGAGGAAATGCGCGCCAAACTCCTTGCTGGCAAAGGCGAATACAAAGGCGCCGACCCTGAGGACGCCGACGAATACCGTGCTGAGAATGTGTTCTGGGTGCCGAAGGAAGCGCGCTGGTCGCACCTCATGGCGTCGGCCAAGCTGCCCACCATCGGCAAGGTGGTGGATGACGCGATGGTCGCCCTCGAACGCGACAACCCGCGCCTCAAGGGTGTGCTGCCGAAAGACTACGCGCGCCCCGCGCTCGACAAACACCGCCTCGGCGAATTGATTGACCTCATCAGCACCATCACGCTGATCGCTACTGCTACGGAAGGCGAGGATGCAAAATCGCACCGCTCGGTCGATCTGCTCGGTCGCGTGTACGAATATTTCCTTACCCGCTTTGCTAGTGCCGAGGGCAAAAACGGTGGCCAGTTTTATACCCCCAGTTCCGTCGTCCGCGTCATCGTCGAAATGCTCGCCCCCTACAAAGGCCGCGTCTATGACCCCGCCTGCGGTTCTGGCGGCATGTTTGTGCAATCTGAAAAATTCGTGCTTGAACACGGCGGTCGCATCGGCGATCTCAGTATCTACGGTCAGGAGAGCAACGCCACCACGCGCCGCCTGGCCGTTATGAACCTCGCGATTCGCGGCATCGAGGCTGACTTTGGCCCCGAGCAAGCCGACACCTTCCGGCGCGACTTGCACAAAGACCTCAAGGCGCAGTTTGTCATCGCCAATCCACCCTTCAACGATTCCGACTGGCACCGCGTGGATGACGACGTACGCTGGCAATACGGCGTGCCGCCTAAGGGGAACGCCAACTTCGCCTGGGTGCAGCACTTCATCCATCACCTCGCACCCGATGGCTATGCAGGTTTCGTGCTCGCCAACGGCAGCATGTCCTCCAACCAGTCAGGTGAAGGAGACATCCGCAAAGCCATCATCGAGGCCGACTTGGTGGACTGCATGGTGGCTCTGCCCGGCCAGCTTTTCTACTCCACGCAAATTCCCGTCTGCCTGTGGTTTCTCACGAAAAACAAAAACGACGGCAAGCGCCGCGACCGCCGCAAACAGACGCTGTTCATCGATGCGCGCAAACTCGGCACGCTGGTTGATCGTGTGCATCGCGAGCTGACCGATGAAGACATCAACAAAATCAGCAGCACCTACCACGCATGGCGATCAAATCCCCCTCAGTCCCCCTTTGCTAAAGGGGGAAGCACAGAGGTTCCCCACTTTGAATCGGGGTTAGCAGGGATGGGCAGCCTGCCGCCCAACTCGCAAAAGGGGGGAGGCGCAGAGATTCCCCCCTTTGACAAAGGGGGGCTAGGGGGGATTTACCAAGACATCCCCGGCTTCTGCAAATCCGCCGACCTCGACCTGATCAAACAACACGGCTACGTGCTCACGCCCGGCCGTTACGTCGGCGCCGAAGAAATCGAAGACGACGGCGAACCGTTCGAGGAAAAAATGACCCGCCTAATGGTCGAATTGAACGGGCAGTTCGCCGAGTCCGCGAAGCTGGAGCAGGCCATCAAGGCAAATCTGGGAGGGCTGGGGTATGGTGGGTGAGTGGCCAACGAGATCAATCGATGAGCTGAAAGCGCAGAGCCGTGCAGCTATCGCAATCGGCCCTTTTGGCTCTCGAATGAAAAGCGAATGCTATGTTCCATCTGGCGTTCCTGTCATTCGAGGAACTAACATCTCTGACACGCGAGAGTTGATTGGGGAGATGGTCTGCATCACTCCCGAGAAAGCGGAGGAAGTGCAGTCATCTATCATTTTTGCCGACGACCTTTTCTTTCCACATCGTGGTTCAATCGGCTTGGTTGGAATCGTTCCTCAGAATGGCACTGCTCGCTATGTCCAGTCTAGCAGCATGATGAAGCTCACTTGTGACCGCAGCCAAGTTGAGCCACTCTATCTGTTCTATTTCTTTCGGTCTGCACAAGGTCGCCAAGAGCTGCTGAAAAATGCGTCCACGGTTGGCACTCCCGGAATTGGACAACCGCTGTCTTCTTTGAAGGCGATTCGAGTTCCGCTTCCACCCCTCCCCGAACAAAAAGCCATCGCACACATTCTCGGCACGCTGGACGATAAGATCGAGTTGAACCGGCGGATGAACGTGACGCTGGAGGCGATGGCGCGGGCGCTGTTCCAGAGCTGGTTCGTGGATTTCGACCCCGTCCGCGCCAAGCTCGACGGCCGCCAACCCGCTGGCCTCGACGCCGCCACCGCCGCGCTCTTTCCCGCTCACTTTCAAGAATCAACGCTCGGCGAGCTTCCCCAAGGCTGGCGAATTGGGACACTCGGCGAACTGGTCGAGCTTCGTACAGATCGCGTAGACCCAACGCCATCGAAAGATGACAAACGCTACGTTGCACTTGAGGATATGCCATCGAAGTCCATTGACTTGTCGAATCACCAACTCGGTTCTGCCGTTAACAGCAGCATCACGGCGTTCCGAAAGGACGACGTTCTGTTCGGCTCAATGCGGCCATACTTCCACAAAGTCGGATTAGCTTTTTTTGACGGCATTACGCGAACAACAACCTTTGTGCTTCGCCCGAGAAAGGACTACTTCCGCCACTTTGCGCTTATGCACTTTTTCAGTGACGACGTTGTTGCACACGCCACTATCGCGTCGGTTGGCACGACCATTCCATATGTGAAGTGGGATTCGTTAGAAAATTACAAGATTCCGATACCACCCGATACACTCCTTGATGCGTTTGAGAAGGCTGTCAGTCCGTTTATCCAACGCATCGCCGCCCAAGGGGAGGAATCCCATACCCTTGCCACCCTGCGCGACGCGCTGTTGCCAAAATTGTTGTCAGGGGAATTGCAAGTGCAAAATAATCTATCAGATTCACATCAACTACGTCACTAAAGGGATTCATAAATCATGCACAAGATAATCGCGCTCTTTAATCACAAGGGAGGGGTGAGCAAAACAACCACGACTTTCGCCCTCGGTTGGATGTTGGCTGAGAAGGGCTATCGTGTAGTGATGATTGACGCTGACCCGCAATGCAATCTCTCTGGCTTAGTGCTTGGAGAATCGTTGGATGATTTCTACAGCAGCAACCCCACGCAGAATATTCACGCTGGGCTTGCGCCTGCTTTCGAGTCGCAACCTCGGCAAATCGAGGTAGTTGATTGCGTCGAAGTTGATTCGCGTAGTGGACTTTATCTATTACCAGGACACGTTAACCTATCAGAGTATGAGGTCACGCTCGGCATTGCTCAGGAGCTATCAGGCTCGATTCAAACTTTGAGAAATTTGCCCGGTGCATTTCATTACTTCATATCAAAAGTGGCGGTGGCCAATAATGCTGATTATGTATTGGTGGATATGAACCCAAGCTTGGGTGCAATTAATCAGAATTTTCTAATGTCCAGCGATTGCTTTTTGGTTCCAACCTCCCCGGACTATTTCAGCCTGATGGCCATTGATTCTCTAGCGGCTATTTTGCCGCGATGGGCAGAGTGGGCGAGAAGAGCACACACATCTGAAACATTGCGATCCGCTGCGTATCCTTTCCCGGAATTTCGACTAAAGTTTCTTGGGACTGTTATTCAAAAATATCGCCCACGCTTAGGTGGCGCAACAGTCGGTTTCCAAAGATGGATTGATGACATCAACTTACGTGTTACAGAAAAGCTTTTCCCACAATTGCGAAGCTACGGACTCACCTTTGAAGAACAAACTTATACCAATGCTGGGTGTGCCTCAGCACAAAATTACTGCTTGGCTCAAATACCGGATTTCAATACGCTCGTTGCCACCTCTCAAAGCCACAGGACACCTGTGTTTGCGCTGACAGATGAAATGTTCGGGCACGTTGGAAGTGTGCTAGAGCAAGACCAAATAAAAAGAACTGCGTTTCACGGCATGTTCAGCGACTTCGCTGATCGAGTGATTACTTTAACAAGCAATGAATAGTGCGTTGACCCAGTTTCAGGAAAATCTGAAACGTGCAAGAGAGTTGGGAGATCTCGCTTCAGCGGTGGAGTCCGTGACGACCAGCGTAATTGATGTCTCAGATATGTGGCGTGCCCAGATAGTTTTAGTCGTGAGCGCATTGGATCATTTCATTCATGATATTACACGGCTTGGCATGATCGAAATTGCGAAGGGATCAAGACAAAAAACTGATGCTTATTTGCGCTTTCAAATGCCTTTTACTGCCGTTGAGTCTGCCCTAATTGGAGCACCTCATGAAAACTGGGTTGGTGAGACGGTTAGGGAGAAACATTCGTGGCAGAGTTTCCAAGATCCCGATAAATTAGCTGAAGCAATCCGACTAATCTCCACCGTAAAATTATGGGAGGCTGTCGGCATTGAACTGGCCTTGTCAGCGGCGGATGTGAAGACTAGGCTCCAGCTCATTGTGGATCGAAGAAATAAAATTGCTCACGAGGCTGACTTGGATCCTGCAAACCCCGGGTTTCGTTGGCCGATCAATGCAGGTATGGCCACCGATACGATTAACTTTATCGAGCATGTCGGCAAAGCAATTTTCAAAGTCGCGCTATAACGCATTTTCATTATGTTACCTAACGAATCCATCGTCGAAGACCTTATCCTGAACTGGTTCGGAGAAATGGGCTATACCATCGGCCACGACCCACACATGACTCTTGGTGAACCGGCGACAGATGACGTTCTTGGACTGCCTACGCGAATTTCGATACCCAGCTCCCTTAATTTGAATAGTAGCTCCTCATATTTGGTAGCCCGCTCTTACGATTTGAAGGGGACCATGCTATGAGTGATGAACCCTTAACTCAATCCGAATTTATCCTCTACCAGACCGAGGACGGGCGGACGCGCATCCAGTGCCGCTTCGAGAATGAGACGCTGTGGCTGACGCAGGCGCAGATTGCTGAACTGTTCCAGACCACGCCGCAGAACGTGACGCTCCATCTGAAAGCCATCTTCGCCGAGGGCGAGCTGGAGGAAGCGGCAACTTGTAAGGATTACTTACAAGTTCGTTCGGAGGGCAACCGTGAGATTACGCGGAAGCTTCGCCACTACCGGCTGGAAGCCATCCTCGCCGTCGGCTTCCGCGTTCGCAGCCATCGCGGCACGCAGTTCCGCCAGTGGGCAACGGCGCGCTTGAGTGAGTATCTGGTGAAGGGTTTCACCATGGACGACGAGCGGCTGAAAAACCCGCCGGGCAAGGGGCAGAAGGATTACTTCGACGAGCAGTTGGAGCGCATCCGCGACATTCGTTCCTCGGAGCGGCGCTTTTACCAGAAGGTGCTCGATATTTACGCGACGAGTGTGGACTACACGCCAGACACGGAGATTTCGCAGCAGTTTTTCGCCGCCGTGCAAAACAAGATGCACTGGGCGACGCACGGCCATACGGCGGCGGAGGTGATTCATGCGCGGGTGGATGCGGGCAAGCCCTTCATGGGTCTGAAGGCAACGCGCCCCGGCGGTATCATTCGCAAAGAGGATGTCTCTATCGCCAAGAACTACCTCGACGCGGGCGAACTCGGGGTGTTGAACCGCATCGTGAACGTTTATCTCGAATTTGCGGAACTGCAGGCGCTCCGTCGCAAGGCGATGACGATGCGGGAGTGGATCAAGAAGTTGGATGATTTCCTGAAGCTCTCGGATCACGAGTTGCTGGATCACGCTGGAAAAATTTCCGCCACGACTGCCAAGACGAAGGCTGAGCTGGAATATGCGCGCTACCGCGCACTGGCGGACGCGCAACCACGTCGGGTGGACACGGACTTTGAAAAGGCGGCGAAGCAGATTGAATTGCCAAGGCAGAAGAAACCAAAGGCTCCGAAGTCATGAGTACGCTCAACGAATCCATAGTAGAAGACGCCGCCCTGACTTGGTTTGGGGAAATGGGCTATGCCATCGGCCACGGGCCGCACATAGCACCCGGCGAACTGGCTGCGGAGCGGGGATCGTTTGCTGACGTGGTGCTGGTTGGCCGCTTGCGCGATGCCATTTGGCGGCTGAATCCGTCTACTCCGGAAGAGGCGCGCGAGGATGCATTGCGCAAGGTGTTGCGCGTTGGCACACTTTCTCTCACACAGACCAACCGTAACTTTCACGCTCTGCTGCGCGATGGGGTGCCGGTGGAATACCGGCGCGCAGATGGCAGCATTGCGGGCGACCATGTGCGGCTGATGGATTTTGATAACCCTAAGAATAACGACTGGCTGGCGGTGAACCAGTTCACGGTGATCGAAGGCCAAAATAATCGGCGGCCTGACATCGTGATTTTCGTCAATGGCTTGCCACTAGCGGTAATCGAGTTGAAGAATGCAGCGGATGAGGATGCGACGATCTGGTCGGCGTTCAATCAACTGCAAACCTACAAGCAGCAGATCGGCAGTCTGTTTCACTACAACGAAGTGTTGGTGGTGTCCGATGGCACCAATGCGCGCATCGGTTCGCTCACGGCCAATCAGGAATGGTTCAAGGTCTGGCGCACGATCGACGGTGAGGGTGATGCGCCGAAGGCTGCGCTGGAGCTGGAGGTGCTGGTGCGCGGCGTGTTTGAGCCGCACCGCTTCCTCGACCTGCTGCAGCATTTCATCGTGTTTGAAGAGGACACGGACAGTGACCGTCTGTACAAGATCATTGCGGGTTATCACCAGTTCCATGCGGTGAATGCCGCTGTGGAGGAAACGGTACGCGCCAGCGGCATGAGCATGACAGATGAAAATTTTTTGCGCGAGAACCGTGGTATCTACTGGGCGGGCAGGATGCATGGCGGTAAGCCAGGCGACCGCCGCGCAGGGGTGGTGTGGCACACGCAGGGTTCGGGCAAGAGTTTTTCCATGCTGTTTTATGCCGCGCGCATCGTGCGCCATCCGGCGATGCAGAACCCGACGCTGGTCTTGCTGACGGATCGTAACGATCTGGACGACCAGCTCTTTGGTCAGTTTCAGCGCTGCCACGAACTGCTACGGCAAATGCCGGTGCAGGCCGATAGCCGCGAGCGGCTGCGCGAGTTGCTGCAAGTGGCCAGTGGCGGCGTAGTCTTCACCACGATCCAAAAATTCATGCCGCCAAATTTGGCACCTGGGGGCGAGAAGATGCCGGCACTGTCGCTGCGGCGAAACATTGTGGTCATCGCCGACGAAGCGCACCGCAGCCAATATGATCTGATCGACGGCCTTGCGCGCAACCTGCGCGACGCGCTGCCGAATGCATCCTTCATCGGGTTCACTGGCACCCCTATCGAGAAGAACGACGCCAATACGCGGGCGATCTTCGGCGATTACATCAGCATCTATGATATCCAGCGTGCTGTGGCGGACAATGCAACGGTGCCGATCTACTATGAAAGCCGCATCTCCAAGCTGGCATTGAATCAGGCCGCATTGCCAGAGATCGACGAGGAGTTCGACGAGATCACCGAGGGTGAGGAAGAAGACAAGAAACAGAAACTGAAATCGAAATGGGCCGCACTGGAGGCGCTGGTCGGCGACCCCAAACGTGTCGCGCTCATTGCCGCAGATCTGGTGCAGCACTACGAACGTCGCCTGGAAGCGATGGACGGCAAAGCAATGGTGGTGTGTATGAGCCGCCGTATTTGCGTCGATCTCTACAACGCCATCATCACGCTACGGCCTGACTGGGCCAGTGCCAAAGACGACGATATCGAAGTCGAGAAAAAGCAGGCGTGCGTGGTAAAGATCGTGATGACCGGCAGCGCCGATGACGGCCCAGACTGGCAGCCGCATATCCGCAACAAGCTGCGCCGCCGCGAACTGGCAACACGTTTCAAGGACAGCAAGGATCCGTTTCGCATTGTGATCGTGCGCGATATGTGGCTGACAGGCTTCGACGCGCCGTGCCTGCACACGATGTATGCGGATAAGCCGATGCGTAGCCACGGCCTGATGCAGGCCATCGCGCGCGTGAACCGCAAATTCCGCGACAAGCCCGGCGGATTGGTGGTGGATTATCTCGGCCTTGCCGATCAATTGAAACACGCACTCGCCACCTACACCGAGAGCGGCGGCCAAGGCAGCCCGAGCATCGATACCGCGCAAGCCATCGCCGTGATGCAGGAAAAACACGAAGTCGCCTGTGCCATCATGCACGGCTTCAACTGGGATAAGTGGATGAATGGCACGTCTGCTGAGCGCCTCGGTCTGATTCCCGCTGGATGGGAGCATGTGTTGCAGCAGGAAGACGGCAGGCAGCGTTTCGTACAAGTGGTAACCGACCTCTCCCGTGCTTTTGCGCTGTGTGCCGCAACGGATGAAGCCATCGAGTTGCGCGATGATATTGCCTTCTTTCAGGCGATCAAGGCACAGCTCGCGAAGACCTCCGGCACGCAACGCCCACCGGAAGAGATCGACGCCGCAATCCGCCAACTCGTGTCCAAGGCGATCATGGCCGACGAAGGCATCATCGATGTTTTCACCGCCGCCGGATTAAAGAGACCGGACATCAGCATTCTCTC
>CAMDAX010000059.1 GCA_945888885.1 Nitrosovibrio sp. Nv4
GCAGGCTTCATCCAGGTCGCGCACCTGAATTAGCGCCCCACGGCTTTCAAGCGAGGCGCGTATTACAGCCTTGCGCGGCATCGCTGGCAGTTGCCGGGCGAGACTTGCCGCCACTGCATCAATGAAAGCGGCATCAGGGGAAAGCAGGATCGCCTGCGCCATTTCATCATGCTCAGCCTGCGAAAACAGATCCACTGCAATCCAGTCGGGATCGGTTTTGCCGTCGCAAATCACCAGAATTTCCGATGGCCCAGCTATCATGTCGATACCGACTACGCCGAATACCCGGCGCTTGGCTGCCGCCACATAAGCATTGCCAGGACCGACGATCTTGTCCACTTGTGGCACAGTCGCGGTACCGTAGGCCAGCGCGGCAACAGCCTGAGCACCACCGATGGTGAACACGCGATCCACTTCGCAAATCGCTGCCGCTGCCAATACCAATTCATTTTTCTCGCCACCTGGAGTCGGCACCACCATGATGAGTTCGCCCACTCCCGCTACTTTGGCGGGAATCGCATTCATCAGTACCGACGAAGGATAAGATGCTTTGCCGCCGGGCACGTACAAGCCGACGCGATCCAGCGGGGTTATTTTCTGGCCAAGCAGTGTACCGTCAGGTTCGGTATAGCTCCAGGATTGCGCCAACTGTTTCTCATGGTAAGCGCGCACCCGTCCGGCAGCCTGCTCCAAGGCTTCCTGTTGTACTGCTGGCAAATCCCGCAAGGCTTGTAGCAAGCGGCTTTTGGGTAATTCAAGTTGTGCCACCGAAGCTGCATCCAGATGGTCGAAGCGGTGCGTGTATTCCAGCAGCGCTTTATCACCACGTTTTTTTATGTCTGTGAGAATGGTGGTGACGATTGCATCCACTGCCTCATCCTGCGTATCTTCAAAGGCCAGCAGTTTTTCCAGTGCCGCATCGAATTCGGCATTGACAGAGGAGAATCGTTTAATGTGTAGCATGGATTATCCTAAAAACGGACTTCACCGCAGAGGACGCGGGGGACGCAGAGGAAAGCAGAGGATAACCTTGTAGCAAGTTCCCCAAGTGCAAACGTGCTAGCTATATTAGCCGAGCATTTGAATTCCTTCGCGTCCTCCGCGTCCTTCACGGTTCAGTTGTTCTTTCTAGAGTTGTTTGACTGCCGCTGAGAATGCCTCCAGCATCGGCTGGATCGTATGCCGTTTCAATTTTAATGCCGCCTGGTTGATGACCAGGCGGGCTGAAACCGACATGATCTCTTCCACTGCTTTAAGATGGTTGGCCCGCAAGGTATCGCCGCTGGAAACCAGATCCACGATCGCATCTGCCAATCCTACCAGCGGCGCAAGTTCCATTGAGCCGTAGAGTTTGATCAGGTCTACATGCATCCCCTTCGCTGCGAAGTGCTCGCGCGCCGTGTGTAAATACTTGGTTGCTACCCTTAGCCGTGCTCCCTGGCGAACAGCGGATTCGTAATCGAAATCGTCATGCACTGCCACCATCATGCGGCAGCAGGCGATATTCAAATTCAGCGGTTGATAAAGCCCTGTGCCACCGTGTTCGATCAGCACGTCTTTGCCAGCAATACCCATGTCTGCTGCACCATATTGCACATAAGTCGGCACATCAGCAGCACGCACGATGATAAGCCGCACATCCGCACGGTTGGTGGCGAGTATCAGCTTACGCGAG
Organism: Nitrosovibrio sp. Nv4; assembly: GCA_945888885.1. Lineage (GTDB taxonomy): Bacteria > Pseudomonadota > Gammaproteobacteria > Burkholderiales > Nitrosomonadaceae > VFJL01. The sequence goes on from CAMDAX010000059.1 coordinate 1,676, forward strand.
GTTTCAGGATTGTCGAGCGCAATCACACCTGCCGCTTTCAGCAGCGGTGCGGTATCGTCAAAAATACGGCCCTTGGATAGGGCGATGGTGATGCCGGTCATGATAGGGACCCATGAAAAGTTATATTTTACCGCAGAGAGTAGACATGTTCTAACTTACACGTCTGACTCTTGCTCCTAACCGGGTTAATTTTTCCTCAATGTGTTCATAACCACGGTCGAGGTGGTAGATACGGTCAATGGTAGTTTCACCGCGAGCAATCAGCCCAGCCAGCACCAGGCTGGCGGAAGCGCGTAGATCGGTGGCCATGACGTCAGCGCCGTCGAGACTTGCTACGCCGCGCACCACGGCGGTGTTGCCTTCCACTTCGATGCTGGCGCCCATACGTTTTAATTCCTGCACATGCATGAAGCGATTTTCGAATATGGTCTCAGTGATGATAGAGGTACCTTCAGCAATGCTGTTCAAGACCATGAATTGCGCCTGCATGTCGGTGGGGAAAGCTGGGTAGGGCGCAGTCCGCAGACTTACGGATTTCAATGCGTTGTTCATTTTCAGATTGATCCAGTCCGGCCCTGATTCTATCGCTGCACCAGCTTCCATCAGCTTGTCGAGTACTGCGTCGAGTATGTCGGCACGGGTTTCTCTCAGGTGAATCTCGCCACCGCTGGCAGCTGTCGCCACCAGGAAAGTGCCGGTTTCGATACGGTCAGGCATGACCCGATGGGTTGCGCCATGCAGCATCCGGACTCCTTCAATAGTAATAATGCCGCTACCCGCGCCGTGAATTTTTGCGCCCATCGCGATCAGGCAATTGGCCAGATTCAGCACTTCCGGTTCGCGTGCAGCATTTTCCAGAATCGTCATACCGTCGGCCAGGGTTGCCGCCATCATCAGATTTTCGGTACCGGTGACAGTAACCAGGTCCATTACGATATGCGCACCATTGAGGCGTTTTGCTTTCGCATGAATATAGCCGTGTTCGATGTGAATCTCTGCACCCATCGCCTGCAAGCCTTTGATATGCTGGTCTACCGGGCGTAAACCGATAGCGCAACCGCCTGGCAGCGATACTTTCACCTCGCCCACGCGAGCCAGCATTGGCCCCAGCACCAGGATAGCGGCACGCATGGTCTTCACCATTTCATAAGGTGCGACCAGATTGGAGAGATGTGCGGCAGTTAGCTCTACGCCTTGTTTATCATCCCGTGAAATATCCATACCCATCTGTCTGAGCAGATCCAGCATGGTGGTAACGTCATTGAGATGGGGAACATTCTCAATTTTGAGGGTGTCACCAGTGAGCAAAGAAGCGCACAGAATGGGCAATGCAGCATTTTTTGCACCAGAAATACGCACTTCTCCAGTCAGGGGGGTGCCGCCTTGAATAATCAGTTTTTGCATGGATTGAAAATATTGTCTGCGAGCATTTATGTCAACCCGGTTTTTCAGATCAGTGATAAGAGATGCTGGTAATGGATTATTGGTTGAAATGTACTGAAGTTCCCTTCATCATATCGCAAAGGGCGCTTCTATAAATCCAAATTTGTGAATATCTGCTTTGCCTTCTCAGCCCAGTAGAGTGCAAGCACCCAAATATTTCAGGAGATCAAATGAAAAAACAGACGATTCAGACAAATGATGCACCCCAGGCAATCGGCACTTATTCCCAAGCGATACGCGTCAGTCCAGGGGAGACGGTATATCTTTCGGGTCAGATCGGGCTGGATCCTTTTACCATGCAGATGGTAGCGGGTATCGAGGCGCAAATCCAGCAGGTGTTCCTGAACCTGAAGGCGGTGGCAGTGGCGAGTGGCGGTGATCTGAGTGATATCGTCAAGCTGAATGTCTACCTGACTGATCTTGCTCATTTCGCCAGGGTCAATGAAATCATGGCAAGTTATTTCAGCCAACCTTATCCGGCGCGCGCAGCGGTAGGTGTGGCAGCACTTCCGCGTGGAGCATTGGTAGAAATGGATGCGGTGATGGTGCTGCCAGGATGAAGGATGAAGGGTGAAGGCTAATAGCACAGACAGCCCCACCGTTCCTGTTGCTACTGGTTTTGTCGGCAAGGCAATGCAGGAAAAGCTCGCCAGACTCGGCATCGTCAATGAATTCGATCTGGTGCTACATTTGCCGCTACGCCACGAAGACGAAACGCATCTTTATCCCATCAACGACGTTCCTGCAGGCGCGAACGTGCAGGTTGAAGGCGTCATTATCCACAGCGAAATCATGTACCGCCCGAGGCGGCAATTGGTGTGTCAGGTGGAAGATGGCAGCGGCATTCTGTTCATGCGCTTCCTAAATTTCTATGGTAGTCAGGTAAAAGCATATTCTGTCGGGACGCGCGTGCGACTGCTGGGAGAGACGCGCCCAGGTTTCTTTGGCCCTGAAATGGTTCATCCAAAATGCCGTGTCGTGAGTGAAGGTGTGCCGCTGGCCGATGCGCTGACACCGATTTATCCGACCACTGCAGGACTTTCCCAGGAGGCAATACGCAAGCTGATCAGGCAGGCGCTGGTTCATAGCGATCATGCAGACAGCCTCGCAGAAGTTCTGCCTGTTGAAATCATAGAGCACTATCAGTTACAAGGTTTCCGCGATAGCGTAATGTTTCTGCATCAACCGCCGCCGGATGCATCAGTCATCTTGCTGCAGGAACGTACCCACCCTGCCTGGCGCCGGATCAAGTTCGATGAATTGCTGGCACAGCAATTATCCATGCGCTTGCATTTTCAACAGCGCCGCAGCCGTAGCGCACCCGCTCTGCCGGAGAAAAACAAATTAACCCGCTCACTGCTGCAATCGCTTTCTTTTAAATTGACTGATGCGCAAAAGAAAGTGTTTGCCGAAATCAGCGAGGATCTTGCCGCAGTCCATCCAATGCAACGTCTGTTGCAGGGTGATGTGGGCAGCGGCAAAACAGTGGTTGCGGCACTAGCCGCATTGCAGGCCATCGAGAACGGTTACCAGGCAGCCATCATGGCGCCGACCGAAATTCTTGCCGAGCAGCATTATCAGAAACTTTCTGGCTGGCTTGCGCCGATGGGGATCAAGATTGCGTGGCTGTCTGGTAGCCAGAAAAAACAGCAACGGCAAGTCGCGCTCGCCGATATCGCCGCAGGTAACGCAATGCTTGCCATTGGCACCCATGCCTTGTTTCAGGAGCAGGTGGAATTTGACCAACTGGGGCTTGCCATCATTGACGAGCAGCATCGCTTTGGCGTGCATCAGCGACTCGCATTGCGCATGAAAGGTGCCAAAACCGGTGCAGTCCCGCACCAGTTGATGATGAGCGCAACACCCATTCCACGCACACTTGCAATGAGCTACTACGCAGATCTGGATGTGTCGGTAATAGATGAATTGCCACCGGGTAGAACCCAAGTGGTGACCAAACTGGTTGCGGATATTCGCCGCGATGAAGTGGTCGCGCGTGTCCGCGAATCTTGCCATATCGGCAAACAGGCTTACTGGGTGTGTCCGCTGATTGAAGAATCCGAGGCCTTGCAGCTCAAAACTGCTTTGGAGACTTACGAAACACTGACACTGACTTTCCCGGATTTAAAAATCGGTTTAGTGCATGGGCGGCTCCCACCGCAGGAAAAATCAGCGGTGATGGAAGCGTTCAAGCAAGGGGCAATTCACCTGCTGGTTGCAACCACGGTAATCGAGGTGGGCGTAGATGTGCCCAATGCTTCATTGATGGTGATCGAGCATGCCGAGCGCATGGGGCTGTCGCAGTTGCACCAGTTGCGGGGCCGCGTTGGACGCGGCGCGGAAGCTAGTGTGTGCATCCTGCTGTACCAGAAACCATTGTCGGCAACCGCGCGCGAACGGCTTAGAATCATTTTTGAGCAGACAGATGGTTTCGAGATTGCACGCCAGGATTTGCGCCTGCGCGGCCCCGGTGAATTTCTCGGCGCGCGCCAGAGCGGGGTACCCATGTTACGCTTCGCCGATCTGGAGCAAGATGCGGATTTGCTTGCCGCTGCCCGCACCGCCGCCGAGGAAATATTGCATAATCATCCGGCATCGGCGCAGCAACATCTGCAGCGCTGGCTGGGGGGGAAGAGCGAATACCTGCGGGTGTAGAGGTTGCAATCGAAAAAGTGGCTTGTCACTTTCTTGGAGATGATACGCTGCACGATATCGGAATCGGGGGTAGATCCCGTGCATTATCGACGTTGTCAGCAAGCTTGGCAGCTCGTATCCTTAATGCAGTGGGGTTATTGTTGTCAAGGTCGCTTCTAGAAATGATAAAGCCCGACGGGTTTCCCCGCCGGGCGGATACAGAATTATCTTTCGATTCTTCTTTATTGTAGCAACGGCTCTCACCCCGGATGAACTACTACAACGGTTCCATTATCACGGAGAATGCAATGACAAGCAAGCAAGAAAATCTCGGCGCACTAACTTTCGGATTGGACATTGGCATTGCTTCCGTTGGCTGGGCGGTGCTGGGTGAAAACCGCATCATTGATCTCGGTGTGCGATGTTTCGACAAAGCTGAAACCGCCAAAGAGGGCGAATCACTCAACCTTGCCAGACGCTCCGCGCGTCTGTTGCGCCGTCGTTTACGGCGTAGAGCATGGCGGCTTACCAAGCTGGCGCGCTTGCTCACGCGCGAAGGGGTGATTACGGATGCGAATCTATTTAAACGTAAAATCGAGAAGAACGCCCCTGTTCCTAAATCATCTTGGCAATTACGCGTTGACGCGCTTGACCGTCAACTGACCGCCGAAGAATGGGCGCGCGTGATCTATCACCTGTGCAAGCATCGTGGCTTCCACTGGATTAGCCGCGCAGAAGAGAAAGCAGCGGAAGGCGACAGCAAAAGTGAAGGCGGCAAGGTCAAGCAAGGCTTGGCCGGGACAAAAAAATTGATGGCAGATAAAAGCTATCGAACTGCTGCCGAAATGGTGCTTACCGAATTTCCAGAGGCGCAACGCAACAAGCAAGGCGACTACAGCAAAGCACTTTCCCGCATCTTGCTCGGCGACGAGTTGAAAGCACTGTTTGAACATCAGCGCAAACTCGGCAACTCCTTTGCTACCGAGAAACTGGAAGCTGCCATCCTCGGCACTGGCGACCGCAAGAGCGGTTTGTTCTGGGCGCAAAATCCCGCACTGGCTGGCAGCGATTTATTGAAAATGCTGGGGCATTGCACCTTCGAGAAAAGCGAATACCGCGCACCCAAGGCCAGCTTCACTGCCGAACGCCACGTCTGGCTCACCCGACTCAACAACCTGCGCATCGTGGTGGATGGCACAACCCGTCCGCTGAATGAGATGGAGCGGCGCATTGCATTGCCCATGCCTTACCAGCAAGCAGGCGACTTAACCTACAAGCAACTGCGCGCCGCGCTAATCAAAGCAGGTTGTTTGCCTGAGTCATTCCGCTATACCGGGCTATCGTATGTCAGCGGACAAAAGGCCGATGAGAAAGTCAAAGACCCAGAAAGCGCGGCACTGGTAAAAATTCCCGCATGGCAGGAATTGCACAAAACGCTGGAGAAAAAGGAACTCACCTCCGAGTGGCAAAAAATCTCTACCGATGCACTGGAGGGCAGGCCAGAACTGCTCGACCAAATCGCTTGGGTGTTGAGCATTTACAAAGAGGATACCGAAGTAGAAGTTGAACTGCATAAGTTGTCCCTGCCCAATGCAGAGAAGATGGTGGACGCTCTGCTGGATATTCGTTTCGACAAATTCAGCAATCTCTCGCTCAAAGCGTTGCGCCAAATCGTGCCACTCATGGAGCAAGGCCAACGTTATGACGAGGCCGTCGCCAACATCCCCGAATACGGCCACCACAGCCAGTTACACAAGGCCGGAGAAGGCGAACATAAATACCTGCCTCCGTTCTACAAGGAGCGCGATAAAACCGGGCGCATGGTGTTCAACGATGACATGGACATCCCACGCAACCCGGTGGTGCTGCGCGCGCTCAATCAGGCGCGCAAGGTGGTGAACGCGCTCATCAAAAAATACGGCTCACCGCATGAAGTACATATCGAAATGGCGCGGGATTTATCACGTCCACTCGATGAACGGCGCGATATTGAGAAGCTGCAAAAAGAATTCCGCGACAACAATGAAAAAGGCAAAGCTCAGTTTGCGCAGGATTTCAATATCGTGGGTGCAGTCAAAGGCAAAGAGTTTGAGAAGTACCAGCTTTATCGTGAACAACAAGGCAAGTGCGCCTACTCTGTAGAGCCGATGGACATTCACCGTTTATTTGAGCAAGGCTATGTTGAAATCGACCACGCCTTGCCCTACTCACGCAGCTTCGACGATAGCAAGAACAACCGAGTGCTGGTGCTTTCCAAAGAAAACCGCGACAAGGGCAACCGCACGCCGTTTGAATATCTTGGCGGAATAGACAACAGCGAACGTTGGATAAAGTTCGTGCGTAATGTCGAAAGCAACAAAGCCTATCGCCTCGCCAAGCGCAGCCGCTTATTGCGCAAGGACTTTGGCGATAAGGAAGCGAAGGAATTCCGCGAGCGCAACCTCAACGACACGCGCTACATCTGCAAATTCTTCAAGAACTACGTCGAGCAATATCTGCAATTGCATGAAGACAGCGAAGCTAAACGCTGCGTGGTATTGAGCGGTCAGATGACCTCTTTCCTGCGCGCCCGCTGGGGCTTGGTCAAAGTGCGCTCTGATTCCGACCGCCACCACGCGCTGGATGCCGCTGTGGTAGCGGCGTGCAGCCACGGTATGGTCAAACGCTTGTCCGATTACTCGCGCCGCAAAGAACTGAAGCAAGTGCGCGAAGGCTTTGTAGATGTGGACACAGGCGAGATTGTGAACCCCGCTATGTTCCAGCAAGTACAGGAACATTTCCCCAACCCATGGCCGCATTTTCGCGATGAAGTGAAATTACGTTTGAGTATGGATGACTCTGCCCTACTTCGCAGCGAAATGGAAAAACTCGGCACGTATACGCCCGAAGCTTTGGAAGCATTGCGTCCGCTGTTCGTCTCACGCGCTCCTCAGCGTCGTAACAGCGGTGCGGCACACAAAGACACTATCTACGCGCAACCGGAACGGCTTAAAGTACAAGGCGGAGTCACGCAAAAGATTCCACTCTCCAGCCTGACTTTGAAAGACCTGGAAAAGTTGATTGACCCACACCGCAACGAAAAACTCTACGCAGCCATTCGAACCCGTCTGGAACAACACGGTGGCAAAGGTGACAAGGCATTCCCAGCCAGCAACCCGCTGCACAAGCCCGACAGCGAAGGCAACCCGACTGGGCCGATTGTGCGTGGCGTAACGATGGTGATCGACAAACTTTCCGGCATTCCTATTCGCGGCGGCATTGCCAAGAACGACAGCATGGTGCGCGTAGATGTTTTCACCAAAGCGAACAAATTCCATCTCGTGCCTGTGTATGTATATCACGCCGTGGCGAAGGTGCTACCAAATCGGGCAGTTGTGGCTTTCAAGGATGAAGATGAATGGACATTGATTGATGGCAGTTTTCAATTCTGCTTCTCGATGTATCCGAATGATCTGCTTCGAGTGAAACTAAAAAACGCATCCCACCTTGGGTATTATGCAAGCTGCAATCGTTCGACAGGTGCAATTAACCTTTGGTCGCATGACCGTAACCAACAAGTTGGCAAAGATGGAATGACCGAGAGCATTGGCGTTAAAACGGCACTGAGCATCGACAAATTTAACGTGGATGTTCTCGGCAACATCTACCCCGCGCCGCCGAAGAAACGTCGTGACTTGGCGTAGTGTCGTCATCTCGCGCCCAGCCAAGCTGCGGCGCGAACAATTTCGCCTTGCCATTGAGCAGGAGCAAACCGTCTTCGTGCCGTTCGAGGACATCGCGGTGATCGTGCTCAATCACCGCGAGATCATGCTCACCCATCCGGTGCTGTCGGCCTGCGGCGAATACGGCATCAGCCTGTTCGCCACGGGCGACACGCATCATCCCAGTGGCGTGTTCTTGCCCTTTTTATCACACTCGCGCGCCACGCGCTGGCTGCGACTGCAACTTGACTTGCCGCGCCCTGTCGCCAAACAGACTTGGGCAACTATCGTGCGCCAAAAGATTGCCAACCAAGCCGCCTGCTTGCATCTCGTTGGGCGCGAAGGTGCGGATCGGATGGACTCTTACGCGCGGCGGGTGCGCTCGGGCGATGTTGGTAACTTGGAGGGGCAAGCTGCTGCATTTTATTTTGTGCAGCTTTTCGGTAAAGGTTTTCACCGTGAACAAGCACGCTTTGCCAATGCGGCGCTTGATTACGGCTATGCGGTGTTGCGCGGCACGATTGCGCGGGGCTTGGTAGCACACGGTCTGATGCCTTCCATTGGGCTGTTCCACGCTAGCGAGCAGAATGCCTTCAATTTGGCCGATGACGTGATCGAACCATTTCGCCCGTTGGTGGATTTGTTTGTTTCTGGGCATGTTATGCCGGATGATAATAAGCTGCGCCCGGGGGACAAGGTTGCGCTGGTTGGTTTACTCAATGTGGATATAGATATGCCGCGCGGGAAAATGTCTGTGCTCTCTGCTATCGAACACACGATAGAAAGCTTAGCCCGTGTGTATGACGGCGGCAGCGAGACACTGCTTGAGTTGCCAGTGCTGATTGGATTGGAGCAGCACCGCTTGGAGTGCTGAAACATGAGTGCGGAGACAAAACGGTTTATGCGTTTGCTTGTGTTCTTCGATCTTCCGGTTGTCACCAAAGCCGAACGTCGCGCCTATACCCTGTTCCGCCGTTTCCTCATCAATGACGGCTACGATATGATCCAGTTCTCGATTTATGGCCGCATCTTGAATGGTAACGATGCGCTGGAAAAACACATGAAGCGATTGGTGAACAGCCTGCCGCCGGACGGGTCGGTACGTTGCCTGAATGTAACGGAGAAGCAGTTTGCCAGCATGAAGATGCTGGTCGGCCTACCGCTTTTTCAGGAAAAAATGGTCAAGACTAACCAAATGCTATTGTTCTGAGTAGCGATTTATCAAGCAAAACGCCCGCCCAAGGTAGGTTGGACGGGTGTTTGCGTGAGGTCAATTGTAGTTCATCCGGGGTGAGAGAGGGAGCTACAACATTTGATATACATAGATTGAAAATTGACTGATTGTAGTTCATCCGGGGTGAGAGAGGGAGCTACAACGTTCGAGGCCGTGACTTCGTATGACAATTCATTGTAGTTCATCCGGGGTGAGAGAGGGAGCTACAACCCTGATCCACATCCAGTGCGCTTTCAGTATATTGTAGTTCATCCGGGGTGAGAGAGGGAGCTACAACAGGAAGTGTTGAGGCAATGCAGCGAGAGTAATTGTAGTTCATCCGGGGTGAGAGAGGGAGCTACAACATAATAATCGCGGTAGACAATAACGCCACGATTGTAGTTCATCCGGGGTGAGAGAGGGAGCTACAACCTGGCATCGACTGGGTACACCCCGACCGCCATTGTAGTTCATCCGGGGTGAGAGAGGGAGCTACAACAGGTAGCCCGCAGGTGAAGAAATCCGACGGATTGTAGTTCATCCGGGGTGAGAGAGGGAGCTACAACGTATCTCTATCATCTTGCTGCCAACTTCCTATTGTAGTTCATCCGGGGTGAGAGAGGGAGCTACAACACG
>CAMDAX010000060.1 GCA_945888885.1 Nitrosovibrio sp. Nv4
TTCGGGCTTCTGGTAGTTGGCTAGCAATTGGTCGACGAGTTCATGCAGGGCTGCATTCTTTGCTTTCTTTGCTACGGTCATGTTCACTCCTTGTTGAAGTTAGACAGTTTCCTGCCAAATGACCGTTTACACAAAATTTCTTACACCCTTTTAAGTGGGCGACAATAGAGTTCCCATTATTCCCGTCTATAAAAAACGGGGGCCGAAGCTCCCGCTGGTATAAATGCGCCTGATTGCAATTTGTCGGAGTTAGCCATAGACTGGAATTGGCAGGTACAGGTAAATAGGCCGGTTTGCCAATATCGCGTTACCAACCCAAAATAAGGAGAAAAATCATGGCGGACGTAAGTGTTTATCGGATAACGGAAATAGTCGGGACCAGCAAGGTGTCCTGGGAAGATGCAGCCAAGAACGCTGTCAAAACTGCTGCGAAAACACTGCGGGATTTGAGAGTCGCCGAAATTATGAAACTCGACATGGTGATTGAGAAAGGTAAAGTGACCCGCTATCGCGCCAGAGTGAGCCTATCTTTCAAGTATGAAGCCAAAGCTAAATAACTGGAGCCTACAATAAAAAAGCGCGTGATCCGCGCTTTTTTATTGTAGGCTCCCTGCAGAGGGCGAGATTACGAAATAACGGTAGCCTCTTCCTCGAACTGCAGTTTCACCTTGCCGTCGACATCCACATCCACCGTCACTCTGCCGCCGTTGGCAAGACGGCCAAATAGCAATTCATCCGCCAGTGCGCTACGGATGGTGTCCTGAATGAGCCGTGCCATCGGGCGCGCACCCATGAGAGGATCAAAGCCATTTTTCGCCAGATGCGCTCTAAGTGCCTCGGTGAAGATTGCCTCTACTTTCTTTTCATGTAACTGCGCTTCCAGTTGCATCAGGAATTTATCCACCACGCGTAGAATCACGTCGCGATCCAGTGCTGCGAAGGAAATAATCGCATCCAGCCGATTGCGAAATTCCGGTGTGAATATGCGCTTGATGTCAGCCATCTCGTCACCCGCCTGCGCCGACTTGGTGAAGCCGATGGCAGTCTTGGTGAGCGATTCGGCACCAGCATTGGTGGTCATGATGATAACCACGTTACGGAAATCTGCCTTACGACCATTGTTATCGGTCAGAGTGCCATGATCCATCACTTGCAGCAAAATGCTGAAAATGTCAGGGTGGGTTTTTTCAATTTCATCCAGCAGCAGCACCGCATAGGGCTGTTTGGTGATGGCTTCGGTGAGCTGGCCGCCCTGATCATAACCAACATAGCCAGGCGGTGCCCCGATCAGACGCGATACCGCGTGCCGTTCCATGTATTCAGACATGTCAAAGCGGTGCAGCTGGATGCCTAATGCATAAGCGAGCTGCCGCGCCACCTCGGTTTTGCCGACCCCGGTGGGGCCGGAGAAAAGGAATGAGCCGACCGGTTTTTGCGGGCTGCCCAGTCCACTGCGTGCCATTTTAATCGCCGCAGTGAGCGCGTGGATGGCCTTGTCCTGACCGAAAACCACAGCCTTCAAATCGCGCTCGAGTGTCCTCAGTGTATTGCGGTCATCACTGGAGATATTTTGTGGTGGGATGCGCGCAATTTTGGCGATGATGTCTTCGATTTCGTGTTTACTGATAACCTTACGTTGCTTTGATTTCGGCAGGATACGCTGGGCTGCACCGGCTTCATCGATCACGTCTATCGCCTTGTCCGGCAAATGCCGGTCGGTGATAAAGCGCGCCGACAACTCCGCTGCAGTAGAGAGTGCAATGGCCGTATATTTAACACCGTGATACGCTTCGTAGCGGGATTTCAGTCCACGCAGGATGGCGATGGTCTCTTCCACACTCGGCTCAGGCACATCGATTTTCTGGAAACGCCGCGACAGGGCATGATCCTTCTCGAAAATTCCGCGATACTCGCTATAAGTAGTGGCACCGATGCATTTCAGTTGGCCGGTATTAAGTATCGGCTTAAGCAGGTTGGAGGCATCCAGTGTACCGCCAGAAGCAGCACCTGCGCCGATAAGAGTATGAATTTCGTCGATGAATAGAATGGCATTAGGGCTATCAAGCAATTGCTTCAGCACTGCTTTCAGGCGCTGCTCAAAATCGCCACGGTATTTAGTCCCGGCCAGTAATGCCCCCATGTCTAATGCATAGACCTGATAGTGCGCAAGAACTTCCGGCACTTCGTTTTCGACGATCCGCCGCGCCAGTCCTTCGGCAATGGCGGTTTTGCCGACCCCCGCTTCACCCACCAGCAGTGGATTATTCTTGCGTCGGCGGCACAATGTCTGAATCACCCGCTCCAGTTCTTTTTCGCGCCCGATCAGTGGATCGATTTTGCCTGCCAGTGCCTGGTTATTGAGATTCATGGTGTAGCTTTCTAACGCACCGCTTGCGCCCACCTCCTGTTCGCTACCGTTGTCACCTTCGGTCTTGGTGCTGCCGCCTTGGGGCACTTTACTGATGCCATGAGCAATGTAATTGACCACGTCCAATCGGGTCACGCCTTTCTGCTGCAGAAAATAAACCGCATGAGAATCCTTCTCACCGAATATCGCCACCAGTACATTGGCACCAGTGACCTCTTTTTTGCCGGAGGATTGGACATGCAGGATTGCACGCTGGATCACACGCTGAAAACCAAGCGTTGGTTGAGTATCCACTTCGCCCGTGCCAGCCACGGTGGGCGTATTCTCGGCAACGTGCTCCGTCAGCAGTCTGCGCAAATCATTTATATCAACCGAACAGGCACGCAATACATCGGCTGCAGTGGGATTATCCAGCATTGCCAGCAACAGATGCTCAACCGTAATGAATTCGTGGCGTCTCTGCCGCGACTCAGCGAACGCCATGTGCAAGCTCACTTCCAGTTCTTGAGCAATCATTTCAGGTTTCCTCCATCACGCACTTTAGCGGATGCTGGTATTGTCTGGCAAATGCGACTACCTGCCCAACCTTGGCAACGGCAATATCATTGGGATAGACACCGCACACTCCCATACCCTCTTTATGAACTTTGAGCATTACCTTCGTTGCCTGTTCTAGATCCATGGAAAAAAGAGTCTGTAACACCGCGACCACAAAGTCCATCGGTGTGAAATCATCATTCAGCAGAATCACTTTGAACATCGGCGGAGGCTTGAGTTTACTCTTTTTAGCCTCCAGTACAGCATCACCACGATCTCTTGTTGCCATGCTTACCTACTTTATTTATTCATCAATCGAGATGAAACATCTATTCTTTCGTATATTTGACGATTACGGCGAACATTTCAAGTGGCTTGAGAAAATTATTTTGTTGCAATTTTACAAAACACGTTACGACCACTTGACTTAGTTGTCGGATTTGCGTACAAACAACCTTGGCGTTTGGCTTCAAGTTCTCTGCATCACCGGTTACAGCCGTTTGCGGTCTTGAAACTCAAATAGTGTTCGGGTTTCCAGCCCGGTTTTTTATATATAGGAAGTAAAAATGGCAACAGGTACAGTGAAATGGTTTAACGACTCCAAGGGTTTTGGTTTTATTACTCCCGACGATGGCAGCGAAGATTTGTTCGCACACTTCTCCGCAATCAACATGTCCGGATTCAAAACCCTCAAGGAAGGTCAGAAAGTGAGCTTTGAAGTCACTCAGGGTCCGAAAGGCAAACAAGCATCAAACATCCAGTCTGCCTAACGATTCTTTACTGACGCGGCGCAGAGCTGCGATCAGTATGTAATCACGGGATGCTACAAGCCCTTGCCGGGAAACCGGCAAGGGCTTTTTTCATGCTTCCTCAGGTTCCCTATTCCAATTCTAGATAGAAACACCAACAATCTAACCCGTTCGTGGTTAAGTAGTGACTTGGCACGGGGTTATCGTGCTTAGTCACTACTTAGTTGTTCCATCAGAGTCTGATATAACTGCTAGCCATCTGACTGATGAATCTACTAACCAATCCACTAAGCCACCAAACAACGGTGGCCAAGCGGCTGGATATAACCCAGCAAAAGACGCTTGGCAAGTCATTGGTTATGTCGAACCACACCGCACCCTTCGACAAGGCCTTCAGTCCTGAGCAAAGTCGAAGGATCAGGGCGAGCGGGTGGTGGTGGCTAATTAGTGGCGTTTCTAGCTGGGATTAGAATTATTCCGATTCCAGTTCAAAAGTAAAACAAGGCATAACGGACAAACGCCGCAGACAGTACCCCTCCAAGGAAACTTCTTTCGAGGCGAATAGTACGGCAAGGTACGAGTGAGGATATCAACGAAGCGTCATTAATAAAATGAAATTAGAATTGGAATTAGCCCATGCGCTCAATCAACGCCTGGCCAAATATCGAGCATGATACCTTCTGTGCGCCAGTCATCTGCCGCGCAAAGTCATAAGTCACGATTTTATCCTGGATAGTTCTCTCCATCGCCAGGACTATCAGGTCGGCAGCCTCAATCCAACCCATGTGCCGCAGCATCATTTCTGCCGACAAGATGATAGATCCGGGATTGACCTGATCCTTGCCGGCATATTTAGGTGCAGTGCCATGGGTCGCCTCAAATATCGCAATCGAATCGCTGAGGTTTGCACCCGGTGCAATACCAATACCGCCCACCTGCGCTGCCAAGGCATCAGAGATATAGTCGCCGTTCAGATTCAGTGTGGCGATTACATCGTATTCCTCCGGTCGCAGCAGAATCTGCTGCAGAAATGCATCGGCGATCACATCCTTGATGACAATCCCACCCTTGTCCGCCGGCAGCTTCATCCATGGCCCAGCGTCAATCAACTCGGCACCAAATTCTCTTGCTGCCAAAGCGTAGCCCCAGCTCTTAAATGCTCCTTCGGTAAATTTCATGATGTTACCCTTGTGCACCAGCGTAACCGATTTGCGCTGGTTGTCGATCGCATACTGGATTGCCCTGCGTACCAGACGTTCGGTGCCCTCGCTGGACACTGGCTTGATGCCAATGCCAGATGTTTGCGGAAAGCGTATTTTGGTGACACCCATGTCTTTCATTAAAAAATCGATAAGCTTTTTTGCTTTATCCGACCCAGCTTCCCACTCGATACCAGCGTAAATATCCTCCGAATTCTCGCGAAAAATCACCATATCAGTTTTTTCCGGATGCTTTACCGGACTTGGCACTCCCTGAAAATAACGCACTGGCCGCAAGCACACGTACAAGTCCAGCTTCTGGCGCAACGCCACATTGATAGAGCGGATGCCGCCACCCACCGGCGTGGTCAATGGTCCTTTGATCGAGACCACATACTCCTTTGCGGCCTGTAACGTTTCCTCTGGTAGCCACACATTTTCGCCGTAAACGCGGGTAGATTTTTCCCCGGCATAAATTTCCATCCAGGAGATCCTGCGCTTCCCGGCGTAGGCTTTAGCTACCGCCGCATTTACCACTTGTTGCATCACCGGGGTAATATCTACGCCGATGCCATCACCTTCGATATATGGAATAACCGTGTGATCGGGCACGTCCAGGGAAAAATCTGCGTTGACACGGATTTTTTCACCCTCGACTGGCGGCGTGATGTGCTGGTACATGGTATCTCCCTAAATGGTTGGCAAGTCGGCAGTGCGTGGAGCTAGTGTTTGTCAAGGCAAAGGCATCTCTAAAAATCCGGATTTCTTCACAATACTTCGAATGACTAGAGGCACCCGCAAGCAAAACAGCTGCATTTTACCTGTGTTTCAGTGACAAGCGCCAACGCGCTTTGATCGCTACGCTGCACCGTTGTTGTTATTGCCCGTCTGTTTCCCGGTTCCTTTCTCCTGACCAAGGCGCTAGAATGCAGACTTGAGCTGGTTTGGCGCGCACTAATGGAATAGCATGGTCTGGAAGCCTAATGTCACGGTTGCGGCAGTCGTCGAGCAAGATGGGAAATATCTGCTAGTGGAAGAGCAGACCAATAACGGTGAGTTATTCAACCAGCCAGCAGGGCACTGGGAGCCCGATGAATCGATTATCCAAGGAGCAATCCGGGAAACCCTGGAAGAAACCGGGTATACCTTCGTCCCACAATGGCTGCTGGGTATCTACCGCTGGCACTCCCCTGCCAATAACATCACTTATCTACGCTTCGCCTTTGCCGGCACCGTTAGCAGCCACGACCCCGATCGTACGCTGGATACTGGCATACTGCGTGCGGCATGGTTCAGCGTGGACGAAATCCGTGGATTGATCCCGCGCCACCGCAGTCCGTTGGTGATGCAATGCATTGATGACCACTTGGCAGGCAAACATTATCCACTGGAAATCTTTACCCATTACGACTAAAACAATGAGCAAACAACGCGTGGTAGTCGGCATGTCGGGTGGAGTTGATTCATCTGTCGCGGCATTGCTGCTGAAACAGCAGGGCTACGATGTGATCGGTCTGTTCATGAAGAATTGGGAGGAGGATGACACCGATGAATATTGTTCCTCCCGCCAGGATCTGATCGATGCCGCGTCGATAGCAGATATTATTGGCATTCCTCTGGAGGCGGTAAATTTCTCCATTGAATACAAAGAACGTGTGTTCAGTCAGTTCCTCGCCGAATACAAAGCGGGACGAACACCCAATCCGGACGTATTATGTAACGCTGAAATAAAGTTCAAGGCATTTCTTGATCATGCTACCAGTCTCGGCGCCGAGCATATTGCCACCGGCCATTACGCTCAGGTGCGTGAGATAAACGGTGTGTTTCAATTGCTGAAAGGTGAAGATGGAACCAAGGATCAGAGTTATTTCCTCTACCGTCTGAATCAGGCACAGTTAGCCAGCACACTGTTTCCTATCGGTCATCTTTACAAGCGCGATGTGCGCAAAATTGCCCGGGACCACGGCTTGCCGAATTCTGCCAAGAAAGACAGTACTGGAATCTGCTTTATCGGTGAGCGCCCGTTCCGGGAATTTCTCAATCGCTATCTGCCACATGAACCTGGAGAAATACAAACTCCGGAAGGTGCGCTGGTGGGGAAGCACATTGGCCTGATGTATTACACCATCGGTCAACGGCAAGGGCTGGGTATTGGCGGAACCAGGGACGGGGATGGCGAGCCGTGGTTCGTTGTAGACAAGAATATGGCGGCAAATACTTTGATCGTAGTGCAGGGTCATGATCATCCTGCATTATTCCGTTCCACGCTCAGCGCTGCTGACCTGACATGGATCAGCGGCGAAATGCCTCACTGCAACTGGGTCTATGCTGCCAAGATCCGTTATCGCCAACCTGATGCCCCCTGCTCCATCACCTATCTTGGCAGCGGTAAATGTGACATCGAATTCGCTCAACCCCAATGGGCGGTGACGCCAGGACAATCAGTCGTAGTTTACGAAAGTAAGGTATGTTTGGGAGGTGGGATAATTACAGGATAAATACCCGGACTGAAGGTATGCTGAAGCTTCTATCCGCAGAATCAGTAATTACTCTTTTGGAAGCGTTTCCACAAATGACGCTCTTTTTTCCAGCTTGTCGACAAGATCGGCAAGATTAGGAAAGGTATTGCGCCACTCTATTTCAGGAAAACGAAAAGTCAGGTAACCCAGCGTACAACCCAATGCGACATCAGCCAGGGTGTAGGCATTATTGTCACACCATTTTTTGCTGCCCAGTTCGCGGGCGGCCATTTCCAGACCCAGTGCGACCTTCTGCTGTTGGCGCACAATCCATTCCGGACTTTGCTGGGCAACGGGACGTTTGCGTTCCAGAAAAATTGTGGCGGCGGCATCGCTGATTCCATCCGCCAGCGCCTCCCAGCGCTTAACCATGATGCGATCCCGGTTGGGCTCTGGAATCAAACGCGATACCGGGCTAATGCTGTCAAGATACTCGACGATCACGCGCGAATCGAACAGAGAAGTCCCGTCTTCCATGACCAGCACCGGCACCTTGCCCAAGGGATTGCAATCCGATACCTGACTGTCTGCGTTCCACGGAATATCCACCATGAAATCATAGTTGATGTGTTTTTCTGCCAGAACGATACGCACTTTACGCACGTAAGGACTGGTGAGTGATCCGACAAGCCTCATTGCATTCCCTTGGTAACAGTCCAATCAAGGGGTAGATTATACCGTCTTTCGGTGCCATTTTGCACGGCACCGATGTGTAGATCAGCCGCTATCAACCGTTTACCCTGATCCTTTGGCTTCGCTCAGGATCGAAAGTTGCATGTGGTTCGACTTAACCAGCGGCTTCGTGTTATTTTTTGACGGCAAGTCGAATGTCCTGGCAGTTACATCAGGCTCTCAAGAAACAGCTTTTTCATTATCATAGAATCAATAAGTTACGATTTTGTAGCACTGAGAAATGCTATCTAAAATTGGACCGAACGGCACCGAAATGTCCTTCGACATAACCAATGACTTGCCCAGCGTCTTTTGCTGGGTTATATCCAGCCGCTTGGCCACCGTTGTTTGGTGGCTTAGTGGATTGGTTAGTAGATTCATCAGTCAGATGGCTAGTAGTTACATCAGGCTCAGGACGAGCGGGGCTGGGGCTGCCCTGTTTCTTGCCAACGCCTTTCGGCCTGCGGACGAATATCATACTCAGGGCGAACGGTTTATGGTGGCCAATTAGTGGTGTTTCTAACTGGAACTGGAATTACTACTTAACCACGAACGGGCTGGATTGTTGGTGCTTCTATCTGGAGTGGGGATAAGCTCCTGTCAGCGCTTCGAAGCCGGAGACAACATCGAACAGTTCCTCATCGATATGCCCCTGACGCAGACGGTGAAATATCCGGTTTAGATCCTCTAGCAATTCATCGATATTCTTTTCAGCGCGTTGCATCGCAGCCAACCGGCCGGCATTTTCGCTTGCCAGTGATTCGGCACATGCTCTGAAAAGCGAGACAAAAAGATATTCACGAACGAACACCAGCAGCGTCTGCTCTCCGCCATTCATAACCTCGGGTAAATTTTCAGTCGGCCAGCGAATTGTAGCTACATCGCGCTGCCACACGCTGTCCAGCGGCAACAGTCGTTGACTCACTGGTGCATAAATCGCCCCGGACTTAGGACGGTTATGAACAAGATAAACCTGCGAGATATCGCCCTTTTCGAGATGCGTTTCCATCTCGATCAGAATCTGCCCAACCAGCGGTGTAATCGCGCTAATGGAATTAGGTAGGATGAAGCGTTTTCCCGCCAACAGGCCGGTGTCCATGAGGCGCGACTGAATGCGCTCACCGACTGCCCAGACAGTCTTTTTGCCCGGCAGATCTCCCAGCGTATTTACGACGAACTCCACCAACCTATCATTGAATTGACCAATCAATCCTTGGTCAGAACCAAATACAACCGCGCCAATTACCCCCCTCCCTTCTGCTCCGCACGCATCGCAGCACCCAGTGGTTCGCCTTGCTTGAAACACGCGACCAAACCCAATTGCACCGTCCGATAATAATCATCCAGGGAATGCGCTGCGCGCTCGTATTGCCCGATGCTCGACGCGGCTATAGCCTTCATTGTGCGCACTACGGATTCAAGCTCTCCAGCGCTGGCGATCTTGCGACGCAGGCTCTCGGCAGTATCACTCACTATTTCCGGCTTGTGCTGAAAGTGTGCGAGCGCATTTTGGGCGATTTGGGTAATCGTTGCCCGATCTCTATCGCTCAATTCGCTGGCAGTATCAAATCGCGCGCGCACATCAGCCGGGATGTCTGCCGCCGCCTTGCGCACGGCATATTCGGCATCGATCATCCGGTCAAGCGGTACGTCATCAAACAGCTCTGCGGTCAACGCCAGCAACACAGCGATCTGCGCTGGCACGGACATCGGCGCGAATTCAGACTGTTTGAGACAAGCACGGATTCGCCGCCCGTGCTCGATGATTTTGCGTGTATCTTCATCCAATCGGGCGCCAAACCGAGCGAAGGTTTCCAGTTCCTCGAACTGGGCATAAGCGAGCTTGAGGTCGCCCGCCACGGCTCGGTAGGCGGCACGCTGTGCCTTGCTGCCAACGCGCGAGACCGACTTGCTAACATCGACTGCAGGCATCATGCCTAATTCGAACAGCGACGGCGAGAGGTAAATCTGGCCGTCCGTAATGGAAATCAGGTTGGTTGGAATATAGGCGGAAATATCCTGTGCTTCAGTTTCGATAATAGGCAGCGCAGTCAGCGATCCACCACCAAGTTCCGGGCGCAAATGAGTTGCGCGTTCCAACAGCCGTGAGTGAATATAAAAGATATCGCCGGGGAAAGCCTCTCGGCCAGGCGGACGACGCAGCAGCAAAGATAACTCGCGATAAGCGCGCGCATGATGCGTGAGGTCATCGTAAACAATCAGTACATCACGGCCTTGTTCCATAAAATGCTCCGCAATGCTAGTCGCGGCATAAGGCGCGATGTAGGCAAGGCCTGGCGGGTCGTTGCCTTCGGTTACGACTACGATGGTGTAATCCATCGCGCCATTTTGGCGCAAGGCGGCGATCACTTTGGCCACACCAGACGCGCGCTGGCCGATAGCACAATAAATGCAAAGCACATTTTTATCGCGTTGATTGAGAATTGTATCAAGCGCGATCGCGGTCTTGCCTGTCTGCCGATCGCCAATGATTAGTTCGCGCTGACCGCGCCCGACGGGAATGATCGCATCAATGACCTTGATGCCGGTTTGCAATGGTACGGTGACCGGCGCACGATCCATGATGTGAGGTGCCGTGCGTTCGATGGGTAGGCGCGCACTGGAAACCACCGGGCCATTGCCGTCCAGAGGCCGGCCCAATGGATTAATGATGCGTCCGATCAAACCGTCTCCCACCGGCACGTCCATCACATGCCCCCTGCGTTCGACTTTATCGCCCGTATGCAACTGCCAGTAATCACCCAGCAAAACAACGCCGATTTCGTCTTCATCGACGTTGAAGGCGATGCCATATAAATCATCGGAAAGCTTCAGCACCTCCTCAAACCCCACGCCGGGAAGACCGGAGACTTTTGCGATACCCGTGGCGATGCTGGTGATCGTACCCACTTCCTGCGGCGTTAGATGGAGGGTGTAAGAAATTTTGTGTAAACGGTCATTTGGCAGGAAACTGTCTAACTTCAACAAGGAGTGAACATGACCGTAGCAAAGAAAGCAAAGAATGCAGCCCTGCATGAACTCGTCGACCAATTGCTAGCCAACTACCAGAAG
>CAMDAX010000061.1 GCA_945888885.1 Nitrosovibrio sp. Nv4
TTCCACTGCGTTGCGTAGTATTCATTTCGGGCGCCGATGTTGTCTTTAGAACCTCCATCTTGCCAGTAATGGCCGCCCTTTTCTACCTCTTTTCGCTCCCAATTCTCCGGTTAATTCAGCTCAGGTGGGGAGTTTTGCAAGAGCCTCCAGTGTCTCAAACCGCACACAGTTGTCAGCACTGACCGTACGCTTGTATTGTTCACACAAGGTGTCATCAAGATGCCCACCAATCCATGGAACAAATGCTGAACCTTCTTCTGGCGCCGGCTGTGAGAACTCAACGTTGAAGACCGGTAGATAGACTTCCTGTAAGTAGCGATTCGCCGCTTCCATGTCAGTAATACCGGCAAGTGCCAGTTCTTGTGGCAAACGTCCCTGGTGGGTGCCGAAGGCTCGTTCTGATCTTCCTCTTGCTTCAGGGGAGTAGGCTGCAATCATCTCAATACCTGGCTGCTTCATCGCGTGGCCAAACTGCGTGAGGTTGTTCTTGTCCACTTTTCCACCCGCCTCGGGGGTATGCCAATAGTGGCTGCCACGATCGCTGTAGAACGAACTGAACAAGCCATGGGACACAATCACATCACGCACGCCCCTGAAACTGCTGGTCGTGCCTTCTTCATCAGCAAAGAACATGGAGTAGTGCTCGCTGGTGGCGTCATCCATGGTGACGATCAAGTCCCACTTCCGGCTGATGACCCATTCGTGGGTGCTGCCATCCTGATGAATCATCATGCCGGGTAATGCAGATCGCTCTCGACGCTTGCGGTGGGCGCCCCGTTTCTTAGCCTTCGGTACCAGGGCTGCTTCCTGTAGACGTTTTTTAACCCAAGTGTAACTACGCGAGCCGCCCGCCCGTTGGTACCACCCGTGAAAGTGTTTGATGTTCCAGCCGCTATGCCGGGTTCGGTACTGTTCGGTCAGGGCCATGACTTCATCTACCGGCGCCCGACGGTGTGAAGCTTGTTCCAACCGTCGATCAATCAAGCCCTCCAGTCCTTCCGCTTCATACTTCAACAAATACCGCCGGAAGCTTCGTTCACACATCCCCAATATCCGAGCTGCCTCGAATTGCGTCAGTCGTCCTGCGTTCCAACCCTCATATGTTTCTTCGAATCTCATCTTTCGGTTCTCCTGTAGCACTTCCGTTCGTCTCATTTGGCACCCCCTTCGGGGTACTATGACGACCGGACAGATGTCGCGCTACAGAACCGGACAAATCATGAACTCTCAACATGACTGGGAATGCTGAAGTATTTTTACGGCAGAATAAGAATATCAGCTTACAGCGGTGCAGCCGTTGGCGCAAAACGTTCATTTACGGTTAAAATGACGGTTTAATTACAAGGAAGTGGTTCATGGCCAATTATCGTATCGCTCCAAGCATTCTTTCCGCAAACTTTGCCAAACTAGGCGAGGAAATCACCGCTGTTATCGACTCTGGCGCGGATATTATTCATTTTGACGTGATGGACAATCATTACGTTCCCAATCTCACGATTGGCCCACTGGTGTGTGAAGCGATTCGCCCTTTGACTAAAGCAATCATTGACGTGCATTTGATGGTGGAGCCGGTGGACCGCATTGTTCCTGATTTTGCCAAGGCTGGAGCCAATATCATTTCTTTTCACCCGGAAGCGTCCAGACATATTGACCGTACTATCGGGTTGATCAAGGAGCAGGGCTGCAAGGCCGGACTGGTGTTCAATCCGGCAACACCTTTGCATTATCTCGATCACGTGCTGGACAAGCTCGATCTGGTGCTGATCATGTCGGTCAATCCCGGTTTTGGTGGTCAGAAATTTATCCCCGAGGCGTTGAACAAGCTGAGAGCAGTACGCCAGCGCATTGATGCCTGCGGCAAAGACATCATATTGGAAGTTGACGGTGGCGTAAAAGTGGACAACATCGCCGAGATCGCCCGTGCCGGTGCCGATGCTTTTGTTGCCGGTTCCGCTATTTTCAGCGCGGGCAAGGATAGCGATCCGCATCGTTATGACACTATCCTGGCCGCATTGCGCGCCGAACTGGCGAAGGTTTAAAGGGTTGCCTTAATGGAATCTCCCCTGGCGGTCAAAGCGGTGATGATCGACCTGGATGGTACCCTGCTCGACACGGCGGGTGATCTTGCTACCGCTGCCAACACGATGCTGCGGGAATTGGGCAGAGCAGAGTTGCCGCATACAACCATCCAATCCTACATTGGCAAGGGGATACAGAAATTGGTGAAGCGTTCGCTCACCGGCAGTCTTGATGGCGAACCGGACGCTGCTTTATTTGCCAAAGCAATGCCGATTTATGAACGCGAATATGCCAATACCCTGTGCGTTAGCACGCGTCCTTATCCGGGCGTGGTGGATGGGTTGAACGCTTTGCGGGAAGCTGGTTTCCGCCTGGCCTGCATCACCAACAAGGCCGAGGTGTTTACTCTGCCGCTGCTGCGTGCCACTGAACTGCTGGATTATTTTGAGATTATCCTGTCGGGCGACAGTCTGCCGAAAAAGAAACCCGATCCACTTCCCCTGCTACATGCCTGCAAGTATTTTGAAATCCTGCCCGATGAAATGCTGTTGATCGGTGACTCGCTCAATGACGCTGAAGCAGCGCGTGCAGCAGGCTGTCATATTTTTTGTGTACCTTATGGCTATAATGAAGGGCGAGATGTGCGCGAGCTAAATTGCGATGCCATCGTCACGTCCATTCAAGAAGCAAGCAAACTGATCCGGAAATTGTCATAATCCAATTATCTGACTGATGAATCTACTGGCCAATCCACTAAACCACCAGACAACGGTGGCCAAGTGGCTCGATATAATCCAGCAAAAGACGCTTGGCAAGTCATTGGTTATGTCGAGCCACCCATATCCTTCGACAGGCTCAGGGCGAATGGTTGGTGCGGGACGAATAGGGGTTGTTTCTATCTGGAATTGGAATGCAGACTCAAGGGCGCCTCATCTAATCCCAATGCTAAGCTTGTATTCAAAGGATACCTTATGGCAAATGTCATTGGCGAACTACTGATTCACGAAGGTCTGATATCCGAAGCGCAACTTGTGCAGGCGCTTGCCTGTCAGCAGCGGCAGTTGCTTGCCTGCCAACAGATGGATCGTAACCGTTTGGGGGATGCCCTCATCGCTCTTGGTTTCATCACGGCAAACCAGTTGGACGCGTTCTTTAACCCTGTTCCACAGGTGCCGCTGAAGATAGCCAACACCGGACTCAGTGAAACTTTTCTCGTCGATTTGTTGCTTAAGGCCGCGTATCTGGAGGGAGGTACGTTCACTTTGAAACAGGCCTCTGATGCGCTTTCGCTCTCGTTTTCTATCATTGATGAACTGGTGAGCCTGGTCAAGAACCAGCAACTGGCTTCTGTTCGTTCAGCTAGCGGGTATAGTCTTTCGACTCAAATTTTCGATCTGACCAGGAGCGGGCGGGAAAAAGCAGAAATAGCGTTTGGTATAAGTCGTTATGTGGGGGCAGCCCCGGTTCCGTTACGGGATTACGCACGTATCCTGGCGCAACAAACCGTCCGGCAGGTCGAAGTGGACGATGAATGGATACACCATTCCCTAAGGCATATGGTTATTGGAGAGAAAATGCTTGGTCAGTTAGGGCCTGCGTTTTGTTCTGGACGTTCCGTTTTCTTTTATGGCCCACCTGGAACAGGAAAAACGAGCATCTCTGAAACATTGGGGAACGCACTGCCAGGGCAGATTTATATTCCAAAGGCGATCGAAGTAGGTGGCCAGGTAATCCGTCTGTTTGATTCTGCAATTCATTTCAGCGTGGAAGTAGAAACTGCGGAAAGCCCCCATCTTGATCTGAGAATGAGTCTAAAGCATGATCCGCGCTGGAAAAAATGCCGCCGTCCGGTGGTGATGGTAGGTGGTGAGCTGACCCTGGATATGCTCGACCTGCGCTTCGACCCCATCAGCAAATTCTATGAAGCACCGATACATATGAAAGCTGGGAATGGGATATTTATTCTCGACGATTTTGGTCGGCAGCAGGTGGAACCGCGTCAGTTGCTTAATCGCTGGATTGTTCCCTTGGAGCGTGGTAGCGATTTCCAGACGTTGAACACTGGTTTGAAGTTTGAAATACCCTTCGACCAGATTACGGTTTTTTGTACTAATATGCGTCCCAGGGATCTGGTTGATGAGGCATTCCTGCGCCGTATCCGCCACAAGATACAGGTGAAATACCAGACCGAAGACGAGTTCAAGGAAATCCTGCGGCGTGTTTGTAACGCGCAAGGGATCACTTACGATGAAGTAGTGGCTGAATATCTGATAGACAATTTTTATCGAAAAGCCGGGAGATCGCTGTCGGGTAGCCACCCACGCGATATAGTGGAGCATATTGTAGATCGCGCACGCTTCATGAGGCGGCATCCCGAATTGACAACCGAGGCTGTAGATCTCGCTGCAACCAGCTATTTTGTGGAGATGTAACGCAATTCTGCAGCAGTCTGGTGAGCAGGTAGACCAGACTGCTGCCCAGACTACTCCCTGGTAGTTGTTTTGCTGGTACTTTGGGCAATCTGTATCTTACCCCGGTTATCGAAGTAGGCAATCTCGCGAGCGACATCCTTGCCCAACAGCACCCGCACTTGAATATCCCTGCGCAGGTCGTAGCTCTCCTCCAGCATTTTGGCCGGTTTTGGCAGCATCTTATTGATCTGATCAGCCAGTGCATAATTACCCGGCCGGTAGTGTATCTCGGTTTGTAACTGCTGGAATGGTAGCCGGTCCGTCAGCCGCGCCTTGGCAAATCCGTTCTCCTGCAGAAAGCTGGACACTTGCCTGGCCAGGCCGGTTACGCCGTTGCCATTTGAAACCTCGATGCGGATATTCTTGCTGCCAAGGTCAGCAGAATTCTGCGGCGTGATGGTCTTGCCGGCAGGTTTGCCGGTGAGGATTGCCATCATCGAATCGGCTTCGGTCATCCTGAACTCGAACACATTGGGTGATACCTGCACCAGCCGGGTTTCGGGGCGGGTGCTGTGTTGTATCTCCTGTTTTCCCACTGTTGCAGATGTCACGATGGTTGCAGCTACAGTAGCAAGAATAGTAGCGGATGGAGTGGCAATTGTTACTACGTGTGCCGTATTGGCGGGTATTGAGATGGGAGTGGGGTTTGCCATTGTCAGCATGGCAGCTTTATCATGCAATCCTACCCTTTCGTAAACAGCCGCAAGGCTGTTACGTGCTTTCCGGTTTTCCGGATCAAGCCGCAGCGCCTGCTCGAACGCAGTAGCCGCCTCGCTTTCCTGTCCCAGCACCAGATGGACATAACCGAGATTATTGTACAAATGTGTCGCCATTGGCGACAGCTCAATCGCTTTCCGGAGATGTTGCAGTGCCAGTTCGTGCCGCCCCTGCATAGAATGGGAGACACCCAGCCCGTTGTGTGCTTCGACATGTCCTGGAGCCATCGCCAACGCTTTTTCGTATGCAGCGATGGCTTCAGTGTAGCCAGCCTTGCCCTGGTAGTAGCGGCCCAGCGAGTACATTGCCGCAGGATTATCGGCTGCATGCTTCACATCCATCACCGGTTTGATATCCAAAGCCTGTTTATCCTTGCCCGGGTACAAGGCGCATCCACCCATGACAGACACGCAACCCATCACCCATACAAGTTTCTTTACTTTAAACATGATATATACTCCTTTTATCTATTGGTTGTTAATAGTTGACAACGCACGAACAATGCTAATGAAAGCTGGCCCCAACAGCACCAGCAGCAACGATGGAAAAATAAATAAAATTAGTGGGAAAAGCAGTTTCAAGGCTATTTTTGCAGCCATTTCCTCCGCTCGCAGTTGACGTATAGTGCGTAGCGTATCCGAATAATTACGCAAGGAGGTGGCAATGCTGGTACCAAAGCGATCAGCCTGAATCAGTATAGCAACCAGGGAAGCAATTTCTTCGACCCCTGTTCGCAAGGCAAGGTTGCGCAATGCCATATCGCGACTTCGGCCGGCACGAAGCTCCAGGTTCACCAGATAAATCTCGTCGGCCAAGGCTTTACTCCTCAGTCGCATTTCTTCTCCCACCCGCAACAATGCAGCATTCAGCCCCAAGCCAGCCTCGATGCAAACCGTTATGAAATCGATGGCATCGGGAAAACTCTCAAATAGCTCACGTTGTCGCATCATAACCATACGCGACAGCACCATATTCGGCAGATAGTAGCCAGCCGCTGCCAACCCCAACACGGCCATCATGATTGTATTGGCACCCAGTGATAGGTGGGCGATACTGGTGTAGAGCAGGAAAATCCCCGGAAAAGCCAGTGCCAGTCCCGTTTTGGCGGAGAAATAAATCATCGGCACCGACTTGCCGCGATAACCTGCGTATAGAAAGCGAGTTCGCAATAGGGAGTTTTCCCAGCCCTCACTCGGTAACGCGAGTTTCGCCAGCGGTTCGGTTAGTTTGACAATACTTTGTTGCCACTGGCCGCTTATCTTCTGCTGCTGCACAACATTTTCAGCGGTGAGATTTTTCAAGCGAGTTTTGGTGATGCGCGGGGTAAGTGCACGCATCACCACAAAAGCGGTTACCGCAACGATGATGAAAATCATCGCCAGATAGCCAAGTTGAGCGGATGTCATACTTTGATTGCTTCCATTATTGGTTTAAAGCCGCTTCATACCCGAATCTTGATCATGCGCGACATGACGAAGATAGCTATTACTATCATTCCCGCCGCTATTTTGACCAGCATTAGTCCCAATGGATCTGTCCATAATACACTCAAGAATTCGGGATTAATGAGTTGGATCATTAGCCCGACCGAAAAAGGTAAACAAGCAAGAATCCAGGCCGACATGCGGCCTTCGGCTGAAAGAACGCGAATTTTTGCCAGTAACGTGAGACGGGCGCGAATTAGTCCGCTTATTTTATCCAGCAACTCTGCCAGATTGCCGCCGCTCTCGCGCTGAATCAGTACAGCGATAACAAAGTAGCGCAGATCAGAGATGGGAACGCGGACGGAAAGATTCATCATCGCATCCTGCACCGAGACACCGAAATTGATTTCATCAAATGTCAGGCGGAACTCACTTGCAGTCGGTTCGGTTCCGTCGATGCCTGCCATCTGCAGTGCGCCAGAAAAAGCATGTCCGGCCTTCAATGCACGGGCCATTAGATCAATAGCTTCCGGTAGCTGTATTTCTATCTTGTTCATGCGTTTGCGTTTTGCGCTGTGTACGAAAAACAGCGGCAGCAGACCTCCTATTACAGCGCAAACCAGCATAATGATCAATGGCTGCCCCAGCAATGCTGCACTTGCCATTCCGCCCACCATAGCCATGACAGTGTAGCCCAGTAAATGGCTGACCTGAAGCGACATGCCGGATTGCTGCAACAACTGGTCGAGGGTGTGAATGCGCGGCATCTGCAGCAGAAAACGTTGCAGTGAAGGAGAATTGCTTAGCAACCGTTCCTTCAGATGCGCCGTATCGGCTTCCTTCCATCCGGCAGAAAACGCCTGCAAACGATCCTGGAGGCGTGTCACTTCTACTCCTCTGGTAGCATTCCAGGTCAGGTAGGCACCTTCCAGGAACAATGCTACGGCAAGAAAGCAAAACACAAGGAACATCAGGTAGAGAGTATCCATCGCCGTCTCTTTTTGTTTACACGTACCAGCGCTTGGATGGGTCGAACAACTCATCCCGCAGTGGTATACCAGCAATCTTCAGATGTTCGACGAATTTGGGACGAATGCCGGAGGCATGGAAACATCCCTGCACTTTCCCGTCTGCCGCTATGCCGGTCTGCTCAAAAGTATAGATTTCCTGTGTGGTGATGATGTCGCCTTCCATACCGGTAATCTCCTCGATGCTCGTCACCTTGCGTTTACCATCAGGCAAGCGCGAGACCTGAATCACCACCCAGATGGCCGATACCATCTGTTGGCGCGCAGCCTTGATCGGCAGATTCAACCCGGCCATGGTCACCATATTTTCGATCCTGCCCAGGGCGTCTCTCGGCGTATTGGCGTGAACCGTGGCCATGGATCCTTCATGGCCGGTATTCATGGCCTGCAGCATATCCAGCGCTTCAGCACCACGCACCTCACCGATGATGATCCGGTCAGGACGCATGCGCAGAGTGTTCTTCACCAGTAGGCGCTGGGAAACTTCACCTTTACCTTCAACGTTGGGTGGACGTGTCTCCAGTCGCACTACATGCGGCTGTTGCAATTGCAGTTCGGCCGCATCTTCTATGGTGATGATACGTTCCGTGATCGGAATGAAGCCGGACATAATATTTAGCATGGTGGTCTTGCCACTGCCGGTTCCACCAGAAATGAGTACACTGCACCTGCCCTTCACCAATCCGGCAATGATTTCAGCCATTTCCGGCGTCAGCGACTTGTAATCTATCAGATTTTGCATCTTGAGCGGATCGGCGGAGAAACGACGAATCGAAAGCATCGAGCCGTCGATTGCCAGCGGTGGAATAATCGCATTGACACGGGAACCATCTTGCAAGCGTGCATCTACCATGGGGCTCGATTCATCCACGCGGCGCCCAATACGCGAAACGATGCGGTCAATGATCTTCCGCAGATGATCTTCATCGGCAAAGTGGACGTCGGTTAATTCCAGCAGGCCGTGCCGCTCGACATAAATCTGGCGATGGGTATTGACCAGAATATCGGAGACGGATGGATCTGCCAGCAGGGGTTCAAGCGGCCCCAGACCTATTACTTCATGTTGAATGTCCCGGATGATGCTGTTGCGTTCATCCGCGTTGATCGGTATGTTTTCCTCGATCAGCAGACGCTCCACCATAATCTTGATTTCTGCCAGCAACTGCGCGGGTGGCAGATTTTCTATGGCTGTCAGATCCAACTGATCCAGCAACTTCTGATGGATGTCAGTCTTTAATTTCTGATACAGATTGGCATGCTGAGATCCCACAGCATTCCAATCGCTGTTAGGCGCTTTGGTTTGTTCCTCATTTTTAAGGCGTTCTCGTATCGACACAGCTAATATTCTATAAAATTAGAATTATAGTTTTTCATGTACCTCACTCCCAAACCGTTTTCTATAGATTTCTAACTAAACAATTTCTTGAACAAGCTTCGCTGATCGACACCGTGGGACAGTTCGTGCGCAATCTCCTGTAGCATCTTTGTCACTGGTCTGCGCGGCTCCAGTTTGACTACCGGTATGCCATGATTCACCGACTTGTTGACCACAGCATAGTCGTTCGGCACTGCCTTAAACATCTTCATATTCAGTGTCTCCTCTATATCGCTGAGCGTGATATCGGCATTTTTCTCGTACCGATTTATGATCATCCGGATCTTCTCATCCGGATAATTTAGCGCGTGAAACGATTTTGACATGCGTTTGGCGTCGCGGACAGAGGGTAAGGTTTGCTGCAGCACCGGTAAAATCAGATCAGCCAGATCCAGTACATAGATGGAAATCGCATTCAACGCTCGAGGGATGTCAATAATCACAAAATCATAGTGCTGCATCGCCACTTGAAAAAGTAGTTTGATATGTTCCAGCTTTACTTCCAAAGCCTGTTCCGGTTCTTCCGGTGCTGCCAATACGCCGAAATTTGGTAATACCGGGATCATGCTGGAAGCCAGAAATGTACCATCCAGCCGCTGGATCTGACGTGCCACATCGGCAATCGAAGTCGTTGGTGGGCTGTCGTGTACGAACAATGAGGCTTCACCAAATTGAAGATTGAGATCAAATAGCGCAACGCGTTTATTCTCCAGTGCGGCCAGGGCATACGCGATATTGGTTGCCAGGAAGGTTGCGCCACTACCACCCTTGCAGGGAATGAATGCCAGCACTTTGCACTGATTGACCGGCATTCGTGCTAGCGAGAATCTTTGTTGAAAGCGCTCGACTGCCTTGATCAAGGTATTGCTGTCCAGCGGGGTTGATAGCACCTCGCGCACGCCGGCACGCATGATTTCGAGGAGATGTTCCGTCGGTTGAGGCGGACACAGCAAAACCATTCCCAACTCGGGAAAGCGGGAAGTGATGCGATTGAGCGTCTGCAGATCCGCCGGGCTGAAGTCTTGCCCTTCCAGCATCAGTAGATCCGGTTGCTCCTGTTCGACTACCGCCACAATTTGCTGTACGCCGCCGATTATCCCGACTATCGAATAGGGCTTATTCGCCTTTGCGAGAATATCCTGAATATTGCTCAGGTGGTGCGTGTCTGGCGAGATTACAGCGATCTTCAATTTTATTGTTTCCTCTGTTTATTCGTAGTAAAAATGCTTTCAACGGTCTGACCAACTCAACTACAATCCGGATTGACACTGCCATCCGGTAGGGCAGTAGGACCGGTCATGCTCTCACGTGGCAGAGTGGTAGTAAATGGCGGCATGATCATAGACAGTGGCAGAAACGGAATGAAGGTTGGCACATTCATTCCCGGTAGGATACTCACGGTAACTGACGTGCAGGTAGCAGCGGTGCAGCCACTTGGCTCATAAGCAACATTAATTTTGTCTGAGGTCAGAATGTTGAGCATGGCGCTCATTCTTGTCTTGATAACTGCCGCGTCTTTATCGCATACCACTGCCAGTCGTGCGCCCAGGCGCGTGGCCTCGGTGGTGGCATTCCAGTAGAACAGAACACGACCAAACTCCATGATACCAAACAGCAGGGTAAATAGGAACGATGCGATTAGCGCGAATTCAACGGCGGCGACCCCGCGTTGCCTGAGTCGGCTTACCGGAGCGGAGGTCGCATAAGCGCGTCGCGTATCCATCATGACTGCCGCATGGTCGCATGAATACCCGTAGTAGTGCCACCGAATGTAATGGAGGGCGTAGCGCCACCAAGAAGGCGTGCCGGATCGAACATGAAACTGAATGGATAGATGATCGTAACCTGAACCGTCGACATCGGCGGGGCAGTTGTTGCGGCTGGGT
>CAMDAX010000062.1 GCA_945888885.1 Nitrosovibrio sp. Nv4
GACTGATTGGCACCATCCCGGCAGGCGTGTTGGATGATGCAGGTGACAGGGGCGGCATTTCAGACTCAAGCGAGACCCGTTACCAAGTTCGCTGACCCCACGAGCCACACCCCCGTCAGTGAGATATGCTACGCCTCAAACTGACGGTCGTCATCTGCACATTCAATGGTAGACCGCATTCCCCTCCACCATTTCCCTTCCATGTAGCTCAACGTAAAGTGTATTCCGCTTGGCGTATAATCTTGGCGTAGTTAGCATACTTTCGTTACCCATGCCAAGCAGTTGCTGCCAATATGACGGTTAGCTTGATACCTGTCAACAAACCCGGTAAATCATACCTTCTCTTGATCGATTATCAAGGGGTATTGAAAAAATCCTTAGCGGAAAAATAGATTCATGAATCTGGTTAAACTCTCATTCCGCATGCTCCGCCGCGACTGGCGCGCAGGAGAATTGCGCGTGCTGGTATTTGCGCTGGTGGTTGCGGTGGGAGGGATGACCACGGTAGGTTTTTTCGCCGATCGCGTGCAGTTGGCGCTTTCCCGTCAGGGCAACCAGTTGCTGGGTGCGGATTTGATCATCGTTTCAGATCGCCCGCTGCCGCCGTATTACGCTGATGAAGCGAAACGGCTGGGGCTGGCTATCTCTTCGGCGCTTAAATTCCCCAGTATGGCGGCAAAGGGGGAAAGTAGTTTGTTAACCGAGATCAAGGCAGTGACTGACGGTTATCCTCTGCGCGGCGAATTGCGTATTACCGATGATATTGGCGGTACTGCACCAACCTTGGCGGATCGTGCCGCCAATGCAATCCCATCACCCGGTTCGGCGTGGGTGGATGATAAGCTCATGACCCGCCTTGCCCTCAACCGGGGTGACGCGATTGAAGTGGGTGCGGCGCATCTGATGGTGACCGCACGAATTACGCAGGAGCCGGATCACTCTATCGGTTTCATCAACCTCGGCCCGCGCATATTAATCAATGCTGCTGATCTACCCGCAACTGGTTTGGTGCAGCAAGGCAGCCGTATTGCTTATCGCCTGCTGGTGGCGGGTGACGCGACAGTGGTGGAGGAATTTCGGGCATGGGCGCAATCGCATCTGACGTTGGGTGAAAGAATCGAAGGCATCCGCGATGCGCGCCCTGAAATAAAAGCGGCGCTGGAGCGAGCGGAAAAATTTCTCAGTCTGGCTGCCCTGGCAAGCGTGGTACTGGCAGCGGCGGCAATAGCGCTTGCCGTACGCCGCTTCAGCCAGCGCCATCTTGATGGCTGTGCGGTGATGCGTTGTCTGGGCGCCAGCCAAGCGGTGATACTGCGTCTGTATCTATATCACTTCATCATGCTGGGAATGATAGCCAGCATGGCTGGGTGTCTCCTTGGCCTGGTTGCACAGGAAGCGTTGGTTTACTGGCTTTCTGCGCTGGTGGAAGCGGAATTGCCGTGGCCCAGTCTGTTGCCTGCCGCACATGGTTTGCTGACCGGCATGGTGCTGCTACTGGGTTTCGCCCTGCCGCCATTGCTCAACTTGCGCCGTGTGCCGGCATTGCGCGTATTACGCCGGGATATTGGCATGCCCAACACTCATAGCCTGACAGGCTATGCATTGGGACTGGTGGCATTGTCAGGATTGTTTTTGTGGAAAGCCGGTGATGTGCGCCTGGGTGTTTCCGTCATGGGGGGATTCGTTGCTGCGATAGCAATTTTTGGTCTGCTTGGTTTTCTGCTGGTAAAAGCCTCATCGGGTGTACGCAGTCAGACAGGGGGTGCGTGGCGCTACGGGTTGGCGAGCATCCGGCGGCGCGCTACCTCCAGCGTGGTGCAAGCGGTAGCGCTGGGATTAGGGCTGATGGCGTTGTTGGCACTGACGCTGATTCGGGACGATTTGATGCAAAACTGGCGCACCAGTTTACCGCCGGACGCCCCCAACCGTTTTCTGGTAAATATTCAGGAAGATCAGTTGCAGCCATTGGAAGCATTTTTTAGTCAGCATAATATCGGTCATCCACCAGTCTTTCCGATGGTGCGTGGTCGTCTGACCGCGATCAATGACAAGGTGATAGCGGCAGATGACTATACCGATACGCGTGCAAAACGGCTGATAGAGCGTGAGTTCAATCTGTCGTGGGCAAGTGAAATGTCATCCGATAACCAGATTATCAAAGGCCATTGGTGGAAAAGTGAAGATACGGGGAAAGCGGTGCTGTCAGTGGAGGAGGGTATTGCGAAAACGATAGGAATACGCGTGGGCGACTCACTGACTTACGATGTGGCGGGCAGTCCATTTTCCGCCACGGTGACCAGTCTGCGGAAAGTGGATTGGGATTCGTTTCGGGTCAACTTTTTCGTGGTGACACCACCGGGTGTGCTGGAGAAATATCCGGCGAGCTACATCACCAGTTTTCATTTGCCGCCACAGCAGACTGAGGTAATGAATCAGCTGATCAGAACCTTTCCCAATTTTCTAGTGATAGATGTAGCAGCTATCATCAACCAAGTACAAAAAGTGATGGAACAGGTGAGCAAGGCGATCGAATTTGTTTTTCTGTTCACATTGCTGGCGGGATTTGCAGTGCTGTATGCAGCGATTGCCTCTACCCAGGATGAACGCATCCACGAAGCTGCCATATTCCGCACGCTGGGGGCCAGGCGCAGTCAATTGGTGCGCGCTTGGGCAGCCGAATTTGCCATAATTGGTGGATTGGCAGGAGTGTTTGCAGCAGCAGGGGCAAGTGCGCTGGGCTACGTTATCGGTGAATACGCATTGAATCTGACTTACACTTTTAACCCATGGATATGGCTGGTGGGCTTGCTTGCAGGGGTGCTGGGTGTGACCATAGCGGGGCTGATGGGAACCCGCTCGGTACTTTCAAAACCGCCACTGACAATTTTGCGGAAAATTGCTTGAGGATTGCGTCACTTCAGCTGCATTCCGGAACCGATCTCATGATAACTGCACATTCTGCCTGAGTATGGATCCCCCATCACGCCGCATTGCTCATCTGGACATGGATGCCTTCTATGCGTCAGTCGAGTTACTGCGCTACCCGGAATTGAAGGGGCTACCCGTCGTAATCGGTGGACAGGATAATCAGCAACCCGTATTCCATAAGGATGGCAGCCGGCGTTTTGCGCGGCTACGTGAATACGCCGGACGCGGTGTCGTTACCACTTCCACTTATGAAGCGCGTGCGCTCGGTGTTTTTTCCGCCATGGGCGTGATGAAGGCTGCGCAACTGGCTCCGGACGCCATCTTGCTGCCAGCTGATTTCGACGCCTATCGTCATTATTCACGCCTGTTCAAAGCTGCGGTAGCTGGCATTGCCCCCCAGATTGAGGACAGCGGCATTGATGAAATTTACATTGACCTGAGCAAGCTGCCAGACGATACACTGATACTTGGCCAGCGTATCAAACAAGCCGTAGGTGAAGCTACCGGACTTTCCTGTTCCATCGGTATTAGTCCCAACAAGCTGTTATCGAAGATCTGCTCGGACCTTGAAAAACCGGATGGCCTTACCATCCTGAGCCTGGCGGATATCCCGGATCAGATCTGGCCTCTATCTGTCAGAAAAATAAATGGTATCGGCCCCAAGGCAACTGAGAAACTTGCGCTACTTGGCATTGCCACCATCGCCGAGTTGGCGCGTGCCGAGCCAGCTCTTCTGCAGACACACTTCGGCCGCAGCTATGCCTGCTGGTTGCATGCAGCTTCTCACGG
Organism: Nitrosovibrio sp. Nv4; assembly: GCA_945888885.1. Taxonomy (GTDB): domain Bacteria; phylum Pseudomonadota; class Gammaproteobacteria; order Burkholderiales; family Nitrosomonadaceae; genus VFJL01. Next base: position 3,718 of record CAMDAX010000062.1, read on the forward strand.
TATCGACGAACGCCCTGTGATCACCAGTTCCGAGCCCAAGTCCATCAGCCGCGAAACCACCTTTGAACGGGATCTCCATCCACGTCATGACCGTGCCATCTTGTCAACGATTTTCACAGCGCTGTGCACACAGGTGGCACAAGACCTTCAGTGCAAGGGCTATCTCGGCCGCACCATAGGTATCAAATTGCGCTACGCAGATTTCCACACTGTAACGCGCGACCTCACATTGTCTGTTCCTACGGCCGATGCTGTCACCATTCGCCATGCGGCTGAAGAATGCCTGCGGCGCACGCCGCTAAACCAGAAACTGCGGTTGCTGGGGGTGCGGGTCAGCGCATTATCTTCAAGCAGTGTTCCACAGGATGTTGAGGCCTCACTTCAGTGGGAGTTGCCGCTGACTGTAAATGCCTACTGAATATGTCATTCCAATTCCATTTCATCAGTGGCACTTCGTTGATATCCTTACCCGGCGTCTGGTTGTGCCATTCGCCCTGAAGGAAGTCCCCTTTGGAGGCATACTATCTGCGGCATTCGTTCGTCATCACCTCGTTTCACTTTCGAGCTGGAATTGGAATCAGGGGTTGCGGTATCTGCGTAACCAGCGGAAAAAAAACACGTAAATAAAAGCTGGGACAAAGGGTAGTATCCACGGGAACATCTGCGCGAGCCATGCTGCGAAGAGGCTATCCTGGTAGCGTGCCTCGGCCGAGGCGCAGGCTTCAGCAGTAAGTTGACGGCAGGTAAGGCCAATTTCCAATGATACCTGGGTGTGGGCGCGCCAGAGCCAGTACGCCAGAGCCGCTACAAAAAAGAGTAGTAGCAGTGCAAATGGGGTTACGCGACCTTCTTGTCTCAACATGGTTTGCATTTTTCCCGCTGCCGCAAGGGGCTGGTTGAAAGTCAGGGGGTTCAGTAGGCTTGAGCAAAGGACGGGAAAATCCGGCAGGCCAGCAAGAGACTTCATCACCTGTTAGGGCCGGACTTTCTGAACCGAATGATGTACTCGGTGTAAAGCGCTGTCAAGTAATGAGCGCCGCATAGAATTGAATAAGATTGCCTAATCGGTAAGCTGCGGACAGGCGGAAATGCTTCTATTAAGCATGGTCGAATGTTACATTGCCTACATCGCGATCTGTTCTGCTTGTCATGCTAAAAACAAAAACTCTATCTCGTCTTGTAATTATTGCGCTAGTCGTGGCCGTGCTGGCTTATGCGGGCTGGTTTGCAACCCGTCCCAAACCCATAGAAGTCGAACTTGCCACAATCGAGCATGGCACAGTGGAAGCGACGGTGGTGAATACTCGTGCCGGAACTATCAAGGCATGCCGCCGCGCCAAGCTTGCACCTGCGGCGGGGGGGCAGATCGTTAAGCTCTGGGTGAAGGAGGGTGAGCGAGTAGAACATGGCCAGGTGTTGCTGGAGCTTTGGAACACCGATCTTTCTGCCCAACGCGAACTGGTGCGACGACAATTCACCGTGGCCGAAGAGCGCCGCCGTGAAGTCTGCATTGTCGCGGATAACGCGCGGCGCGAATCCGAACGCACCCAGCAACTGGCCGCTCAAGGTTTTGTCAGCCCACAGCGGGGTGAAACCGTAGATGCCGAGGCCCGTGCCCGTCAAGCCAGTTGTGATGCTGCCGCGTCAGACGTAAAGCGTGCACAAGCCCAGATCCAGGTAACACAAGCCGGACTGGAGCGAACCGTACTGGTTGCGCCGTTTGCCGGTATTGTGGCCCGTGTCACCGGTGAGCTGGGCGAATACGCCACGCCTTCGCCACCGGGAATTCCCACGCCACCTGCGATAGACCTGATCGACGATACCTGTCTGTACGTGAGTGCGCCGATGGATGAAGTTGATGCCCCCAAATTAAAAGCTGGACAGCTTGCACGGGTTACACTCGATGCCCTCCCCAACCAGATTTTTGCCGGAAAAGTGCGGCGTATTGCACCTTATGTTACCGAGGTGGAAAAACAGGCGCGCACAGTGGATGTCGAAGTGGATTTCGAAGAGCCGCCGAAACTCCCATTACTGGTGGGATACAGTGCCGACATCGAAGTCGTCATCGAGCGGCGTAACAATGTACTGCGTGTGCCGACCCAGGCGATCCGGCAGGGCGGCAAAGTGCTGGTGCTGGGTGCGGATCACAAACTGCAAGAGCGCAGCTTGCAAATTGGCCTCACCAACTGGGCGTTTACCGAAGTTACCGGTGGTCTGAATGTGAACGAACGGGTATTGCTGTCGTCCGATCAGGATGGGGTAACAGCTGGCGTGCAAGTCAAACAAAAAACTCCCTAATTGTGATTCATCTCTCTGCCATCAAACGCGTATTTCACATGGGTGATCAGGAGGTGCATGCACTGAGCGAGATTAACCTGGAAATCGCATCGGGTGAATATGTCTCTATCATGGGACCATCGGGTTCAGGCAAGACCACGCTGCTGAATGTTATTGGATTACTTGATCGGCCCGACAGTGGGCGCTACGAATTAGACGGCAGAGATGTCACTGATCTATCTGAGACTGAACAGGCCCGTGTGCGCAGGGAAAAAATCGGATTTGTATTCCAGTCTTTTCATCTTGTGCCGCGTTTGACTGCGGCAGAAAATGTTGAGCTGCCGCTGATGCTCGCGGGCATTGCCCCTGCCGAGCGAAGAGCACGTGTTGATGAAGCGCTGCTGGGTTTTGATCTGTGCGACCGCGCCCAACACCGCCCGGCAGAATTATCCGGTGGTCAGCGTCAACGTGTGGCTATTGCGCGAGCCACCATCCTGCGACCGACTGCCTTGCTGGCAGATGAACCCACCGGCAATCTTGACCACCGCATTGGCGCTGAAGTCATGGCACTGTTGGAAGGACTGCATCATGCGGGTACCACGCTCATTCTTGTTACCCACGACCGTGAGCTTGGTGCGCGGGCACATCGTCATATTGCCATGCGTGACGGCGAAATCGTAACAGATGAAAAATGAAACTGCGGGATACGTTGCATCTCTCCCTCCACACCGTCGCGAGTTACCGGACGCGCTCTCTGCTCATCGTTCTGTCGATAGCATTGGGCGTGGCGGCGGTGCTGGTGTTGACCGCACTGGGTGATGGTGCGCGCCGTTATGTAGTCGGAAAATTCTCATCAATTGGCACTAATCTGATCGTCGTTTTGCCGGGGCGCGCCGAAACCGCAGGTGGATTTCCTGGTGCGGTGCTCGCGCAGACTCCCCGCGATCTGACGCTGGAAGATGCCCGATTTCTTGGCTATCTCCCGCAAGTAAAATGTTACGCACCACTTAATATAGGGGTTGCAGAACTCGCCGCTGCCAGTCGTCTGCGTGAAGTCACCGTACTGGGCAGTACGGCAGATTTGCTGCCAATACGGCATATGAATCTTGTGCAAGGCAGTTTTCTTGCACAGGGTGCAGAGCGCAGTGCGCAAATGATTCTCGGTGCGAAGCTCGCCCAGGAGTTTTTCCCTCACGGCAACGCCATCGGTCAGCGTGTCAGGCTCGGTGACCGGCGTTTTCTGGTATCGGGTGTACTCGCCATTCAAGGCGAGTCGATGGGCTTCAATTCTGATGAGCTTGTCATCATTCCGATCGACTATGCTCAAGCGCTATTCAACACCTCATCGCTATTCCGTATCCTGGTCGAGGCCAGAAGCCGCAGCGACATCACATCTGCCAAGGAAGCAATACGCGATATCTTGAAACGGCGTCACGATGGTGAAGATGATGTCACCGTCATCACCCAAGACGCGGTACTGGCGACTTTTGATCGTATTCTGCGGGCGCTGACACTCGGTGTGGCCGGAATTGCCACCATCAGTCTGGCCGTAGCCGGCATTCTGGTGATGAATGTGATGCTGGTGGCAGTAAGCCAGCGTACCTCAGAAATCGGCCTGTTGAAAGCGATAGGTGCGCCCTCCGCTGCTATTCGGTTTCTGTTCTTTGCCGAGGCGTTGTGGCTATCGCTGGCGGGCGCTGTCATTGGCTTTACGCTGGGACAGTTCGGCAGCCTGCTTATACGCCTTGCCTACCCTCAACTTCCTGCCTGGCCACCTACCTGGGCTAGCATTGCGGGGGTCACTATTGCATTTGTGACGGGTATCCTCGCCAGCCTCTTGCCTGCTGCACGCGCAGCACGGCTCGACCCGGTCAAAGCGCTCGGAGGAAAATGAACACTATCGACACCCTGCATTTCGCGCTGCGCTCACTCACTGCACACCGGCTACGTACCGTTTTGTCTGCATCGGGAATCGCGATAGGGATTGCAGCGGTTATCCTGCTAACTTCAATCGGCGAAGGTATCCAGCGCTTCGTGCTGTCTGAATTCACCCAGTTCGGCACCAACATTCTCAGCATCAATCCGGGAAAAACCAGTACACATGGGGCATCGGTGGGTGCGATTAGCAGCGCGCGACCACTCACTATCGAGGATGCAGTGGCATTGAAACACTCCCGTTATGCAGAATACACCAATGCCGGTGTGATGGGTAACGCGGAAATCCGTACTGCTAGCCTTAGTCGGCGCGTCAGCGTTCTTGGAGAAGGCCCCGATTTTGCGCGTGCGTTCAACATGAAGGTGGCGATCGGCCAGTTTTTGCCCGCAGATGATCCGCGCAATCCGCGCGCCTATGCCGTGCTGGGATCCAAAGCGCGGAGCGAGTTATTTGGCAACACCAACCCACTGGGTGCCAGCGTGCAAGTGGGCACGTCACGTTTTCGTGTCATCGGCGTCATGGAATCCAAGGGGCAGGTGCTGGGGTTCGATCTCGATGACACTATCTATATCCCTACCGCACGCGCACTGGAAATCTTCAATCGTGTGGGCGTAATGGAAATTCAGATTGCCTATTTGCCTGGAGCACCGTTACAGGCGGTCATTGATGATGCCCACCGCATCCTTGTCGCCAGACATGGGCGCGAGGATTTCACGCTAAGGCCGCAGCAACAAATGCTCGATACCCTAACCACCGTGCTGGATGTGCTGACTTTCGCCGTTGCCGCTCTGGGTGGAATCTCATTATTGGTAGGGGCGGTGGGTATGGTCACGCTGATGCATATCGCCGTCGCCGAGCGTGTTGCCGAGATTGGTTTGCTTACCGCATTGGGTGCCACGCGGGCACGTATCCGCATCTTATTTTTGATGGAATCGACCGTGCTATCTACCTTGGGCGGATTGGTTGGATTAGCTGTCGGCACAGGACTTGCCTGGCTGCTGAAAACCCTGGTGAGCGGCCTGCCGGTAAGTACACCATGGAATTACGTGTTGGGTGCGTTGGGGTTGTCAGTGTTGATTGGTCTTGCTGCCGGAGTTGTTCCAGCCATGCGTGCAGCCCGACTGGATCCAGTCGAGGCGCTGCGGAATGAATAACGGCGAGGAGGGGGGTAGTAACTATGCCCCAACTGAAGTAGCTACTTCAGGTTGATAGCGACCACACAGTAGTCGCTACGAACCTGGGTATCCAGTTCATCCCGGCGTCAGACAGCTGGGTTATACAGTCTGCGTTACAGCCTGTTGAGGAATGACGAAATATTAGACCAGTTCCACGCCTCGATATCGCGATCACCCACTTCGGGGAGTTTGCCCGGCAGTTTTTCAGAATCCCCCTGAATTAGCAGTATCGGCATCCTGGCGTCGTAGGCGCAACGCAGTTCCCATTGCTGGCCATCCGCCCTCAGGAGGTGATGCGTAATCAGCGCTATCATGCCGTCACAAGCAGTAACTTTATTCCGGCATTCTTCTTTCCAAGAGGGCTCCCATGACTGCTTGATGGGCATATCGATGAACGAGAAAGTCGTTTGCTCCTTGTTCAATTGCTCGAGGAGTTGATCGCGGAACTTGGTGTCCTTGAGCGCAAAACTGATAAAGATTGTGTTTGTTTTAGCCATTTGGTTTCCTCCTCGGAGTGGGTAATTATCAGCAGCAATAAATTGCAAACTACGGAGCTGTATTAAGCTTCGGAGCCACGGTGGGCAGTCACCTGGATTTCGATTCGCATACGCGGGTCGGATAAGCCAGCCGAGAGCATCATTGCCGCAGGTCTGACTTCTCCAAGATACTTGCGCATAACTGGCCAGCACTTGGGAAAATCTGCAGCGTCCGGCAGTACATAGGTTACTCGGACAGTATCCCGGATACTCGCCCCAGCTTCGTTTAATGCTAGCTCAATGTTCTTGAAACATTGCTCGGTTTGCTCCAGCAGATCATCAGAGATGGTCATTTTGCTGTAGTCGAACCCGGTTGTGCCAGAGACGAAAATCCAGTCGCCATCTACGACAGCCCGTGAATAGCCAATTTCTTGTTCAAACGTGGAACCTGAACTTATTAACCGGCGTGGCATGAAATGCTCCCGATATTAATCATGATTTTATTGATAGCTAATTATCCCGCCACTGCCATTAAAATAAAAGAGGGTAATAGATAAATTTTGGTATTCATCAATGCGAAAAGCATTGCTTGTTTTCGGGTGCGACCGTACAGGCATAGCGCAGCTCCTCGATACCGCCCTCACGGTTAAGCGTATATTCGGCTCGTAGTGTTTTAAACTGGGATTCGGTGAAGGTAATTGTTTCGGGTATATTGCGTGCCGCGTTCCAGAACCGCACCCTGCAGAAATCAGGCTGGGACCGGCAGAGGCTGCGGAGCGCAGAGCCATAAACAGCCTTATCAGCGTCACGCTTCGGATCGACCAGCACCATATGGATATATTTTCCTGAATTTCCAAGCTGTACCGAGCGGACAACACGCCATCCGTCGCCGCTCATTAACGGCTGCGCTTGTTGCTGTGGTTGCGGCTTCGGCTGTTGCGATAAGGCAACAACTGGCCATGTCAGGACAAACGCGATAAATGCAACACCTATGGCTCTCATACTCACAGATACTCCTTAGCTAAATCTTCGTGTCTCTTTATGGTCGACGGAAACGCCAGCCAAAACAAATGCCATTTATCAAATAATCTGGGGGAATTCACAATGGCGCCAGAAGCCAGTATCAATACTGGTTTTATAATATAGAGCCTCTTGCAAAACTAATTTCGAAATGGAGCGCAATGACATCAGATGCTCGAATTTCAGCATCTAAGTGGTTACGCTCTCCCTGTTTGCGGCAATCTTTCTGCTTTACCGCATTTCCTTGCTCCTGAGGGCGAGTGCTGTCA
>CAMDAX010000063.1 GCA_945888885.1 Nitrosovibrio sp. Nv4
CACTATCATTCCAATATGATTATTTCGTTTCGGCACAAAGGGCTGCGAAAATACTTTGAGTCTGGCAGCTTGGCTGGAATCCAGCCCGCACACGCGGATCGTCTCAAAATGCAGTTGGTCGCACTTGATACCGCTCAAGCCATCGAAGATATGGACATTCCAGGCTTCCATCTTCACCCGCTAAAGGGAGGCAGTCATGGGCGTTGGTCGATATGGATAAATGGCAACTGGCGTGTCACATTCGAGCTTGAAAACGGCAATGTACTTGTTTTAGATTACGAGGATTATCACTAATGGCTATGCACAATCCACCGCATCCCGGGGCGTTTATTCAAGCGGTTTACCTTACGCCCAATGAAATTAGCTGCAGGGAACTTGCCCTCAAATTGGGCGTTGCCGCATCGACCCTTAACCGCATTTTGAATGAAGTCAGTGGCATTAGTCCGGAAATGGCTCTTCGTCTCTCAAAAGCTTTAGGGCGTTCACCGGAAAGCTGGTTGACGATGCAAGGTAATTACGATTTATGGCAAGCCAAGCAAACTGTAGACTTGAAAAAAATCCGCAAAATTGAATTCAGGTATGCCCCATGAAATGGAATTGGAATTACAGTGCCTTGACCATGCCTTCGACTACCTTCTTGGCATCACCGAATACCATCATGGTCTTGTCCATGTAGAACAGGTCATTGTCGAGGCCGGCGTAACCCGCCGCCATGCTGCGTTTTACCACCATCACGGTGCGCGCTTTATAGGCATCCAGGATAGGCATGCCATAGATGGGGCTGCCGGGAACATTCGCCGCCGGATTGACCACGTCGTTTGCCCCCAGTACCAGCACCACATCGGTGTTGGAGAAGTCACTGTTGATCTCATCCATTTCCAACACTTGCTCGTAGGGAATTTCCGCTTCCGCCAGTAGCACGTTCATATGTCCTGGCATACGCCCCGCCACCGGATGAATAGCAAAACGTACGTTGACACCTTTTGCGTGCAGCTTTTCTGCCAGTTCCTTGACCGAGTGCTGCGCCCGCGCCACCGCCAGCCCATACCCCGGCACGATGATCACGCTGTCCGCGTTACCCAATAAGAATGCTGCATCATCCGCGCTGCCGCTACGATAGGTTTTCTGTATGCCATCGTCAGCGGCCGCAGTTCCACCTTCGCTGCCGAAGCCGCCGAGTATGACCGACAGAAATGGCCGGTTCATGGCCTTGCACATGATGTAAGACAGAATCGCACCGGAACTACCGACCAGCGAACCGGCAATGATCAGCATGGGATTGCCAAGCGAAAAACCGATACCTGCTGCCGCCCAACCCGAGTATGAGTTGAGCATGGAGATCACTACCGGCATATCCGCGCCACCAATCGGAATGATGATGAGAAAACCCAATACAAAAGCAATCGCAGCCATGCCGGCAAAGGCTGTCCAATTGGTGGTCTCACTAAAGAAGAACCAGAGACCAAAACCGACCATCAAAATTGCCAGGATTAGATTGACCGTATGCTGCCCACTAAAAGTAATGGGTGCACCACTCATGCGGCCAGATAGTTTCAGGAATGCAATCACCGAACCTGACCAGGTCATGGCGCCAATGAAGGTGCCGAGGAACAATTCCAGCTTGCTGCCCATCGGCAGTACTGCGGGCAAACCAAACGAAACCGGATTATTGACTGCGGCAATGGCGATGAATACCGCCGCCAGACCTACCAGTGAGTGCATGAATGCTACCAGTTCCGGCATTGCTGTCATTTCCACACGCCGTGCTACCGCTGCGCCGATAACACCACCTACTGTGATGCAACCAAGTATCAGTACCCAGTTCTTGGTGACGGTCAGCGTGGTGACGACAGCAATTGCCATCCCTACCATACCGAACAGATTGCCGCGACGAGCGGTTAATGGCGAACTTAAACCTTTCAGCGCTAGAATGAAAAAAACTGACGCGATCAGATACGCGAGTGCGACCAAATTTGCAGACATTTAGGCGCTTCCTTTTTTATCTTTTTTTCTGAACATCTCCAGCATCCGCTGGGTGACAAGAAATCCACCAAATACATTGATCGCGGCTAGCGTTACCGCTACCGCGCCCAGCCATACACCCCAGTCACTTTCAACCGGGCCGGCAGCCAGCATCGCGCCCACCAGGATGATGCCGGAAATTGCGTTGGTTACAGACATCAACGGCGTATGCAGTGCCGGGGTCACATTCCATACCACGTGATAGCCGACGAATATCGCCAGCACGAATACCGTGAGATTGATGATGGTTGGATCAACTTCGCCGATCATGATTGCTCCTTCTAGATTCGTGAAACGTATGCTGGGCACCTCTAAAAATCCGGATTTCGTCACAATACTTTGTCGTTCACAAAAATGTTTTCTTACATATCAGCCATATGCTGCGTCTACATTTTTTGTTTTCGCCTCGTCTTGTTTAGAACTTCGAATTATCAGAGGCACCCAACTGTAAAATAAGCCGTAAATAATCAGATACAACCCGTGCGGCCTTGTATTCGGCCACGCGCACTCTTTATGCCTTCCTGATTACTTCCCCATCTGCGCAAACCAGTGTTCCGGCAATGATCTCATCTTCCCGATCTACCTTGAATTCACCACTCTTTGCATCGAGCATCAGGTTGAGAAAATTCATCAGATTGCGCGCATATAGCGCACTGGCGTCCGTCGCAACCAGTCCCGGCAAGTTGGAGATGCCAATGAGATGCACGCCGTGCTTGACTACAATCTTGTCCAGTTCCGACAATGGGCAGTTGCCACCCGCTTCCACCGCCATATCCACGATCACCGATCCCGGTTTCATGGCACGGACGGTTTCTTCTTTAATCAGAACGGGTGCCGGACGTCCGGGAATCAGCGCGGTGGTGATCACGATGTCGGCCTGTACTGCGCGCTCATGCACCAGTTCGGCTTGACGTCGTATCCAGTCCGCTGGCATTGGTCGGGCATAACCACCCACACCTTGCGCGATCTCGCGCTCTTCATCCGTGAGGTACGGCACGTCGAGAAATTTCGCACCCAGCGACTCGATTTGTTCCTTCACTGCTGGGCGCACGTCTGAAGCTTCGATTACTGCACCCAACCGTTTGGCGGTCGCAATTGCCTGCAAGCCTGCTACCCCTGCACCCAGTATCAGCACCCGTGCAGCTTTCACGGTACCCGCTGCCGTCATCAGCATGGGGAAAAATTTCTGGTAGGCGTTAGCGGCCATCAACACTGCTTTATAGCCGGCAATATTGGCCTGTGACGACAGCACGTCCATACTCTGGGCGCGAGAAATACGCGGCAGCTTTTCCATCGCGAACGCAGTCAGGCCATGCTTGGCGAGAGCCTCAATGCCGTCCGCCTGATGGGGCGATAACAAACCCAGCAGCACGACATCCTTACGCATCATTGCCAGTTCACCGGAGACCGGGCCACGCACCTTGAGTACGATCTGTGATTGACCATACAGTTCCGCTGCGCTATCCACGATAGTTGCACCAGCATCCCGGTACGCCTCATCGGGTATGCTCGCGGCGGCACCAGCACCGGATTGCACCAGAACAACATGAAAACCTTTGGCAGTGAATTTTTTCACCGTCTCTGGTGTGGCCGCAACGCGGGTCTCCCCCCCGTGAATCTCTACGGGTATTCCTATATGCATTGACAATTTCTCCTATCTTTCCAATATCCCACGTCTTTCCGGAAAACATGTAAAAATGACCACTGCCGTACCTTGCTCGCAGCTAACCTTGGATTATAAATGAACTTGGGCATGGTGCATTGCCTGGATTGAGGAAAAAACTCAGTTCTGATTTATGAAAATAACCTTAGGCTCCAGTTTGATTGGATTCTTTCAGGCAGTAACTGATCCACCGAGTGGTGAGTTTTTCCTGCGCGCTGTTCTGGCGCAGGCGCGACGCCAGACCACCAAAATCAACCTGATCAAGCGGCTGATCCTGATTGAAGCAGGAAAACACGTAAGTAACCTCACCTGTTACCGGATCCTTGTGGGGTTGCAGGCACTGGGCGCAGATTTCTTTCATCATGCATTGCATCGGCGAATTGATCGAACCGATGGCAAAGTGATCCGCCTTTAAATAGGGCTGGAGCAGCGTATGCCGGGCGGCGCCAACTGCCGCCATCATGCGGTCGGAGCCAATAGCAATAATACGGTCAGCTGCCGCCAACGATATCGGCTGAGCACCTAGCGCACCGCTACCGTAGGCCGCCATGGCCTGCACCATATTACCAACATAACTCAGATCACCCGGGCGAGAAGGCTTGAAACCGGGAGATTCATCACAACACCATATCACTATATCCGCCGCCGCTTCGATTTCAGTTACCTTGTAACGGTCGGCAAGTTTCTTGTAACCAGCAAAATACAGGACTTTCGATCCCGCTGCCCGCGCTGCCGCACCAATGGAAAATAACACCGCATTGCCGAGGCCTCCGCCTACCAGCACCACAGTTTCACCCGGCAGAATCTCGGTAGGTGTGCCGGTGGGGCCCATCAGCACTACCGGTTCGCCGGGTTTGAGCCTGGCGCACAAGTCTGCTGATCCGCCCATTTCCAGTGCGATCAACGACACCAACCCGCGCGCAACATCCACTGATGCGCCAGTGAGGGCAATGCCTTCCATCGCCAACTTGGTATCGCCTGCGGTCGTGGCAAGGGTTGTAAAATTCTGAAAACGGTAGAACTGTCCGGGAAGGAAACGCTCTGCGGCCATCGGCGCATGCACCACCACTTCGATAATGTTGGGAGTGAGCCGCTCCACCTTATGCACCGTGGGTCGCAACCGTCCATTCATTTCTGTGAAAAATTGTCCGCTGGATTTTGTCGATGCAGGAGCTACACGTCCGAGCACCCTGCTAACTACTGGATAGCCCTGCTTGGCACTGGACATGGCTTTTACTACATTGCCGGAATAAGAGGGATGTAAATCACCGAAGAAGCTGATGAAACGTCCGTCCTCACACCGACTTAAAAGCACCATGGAAACCTCCGGCTTGGGATTTGCACGGGGTGGATTGACCGGGTTGCCGTCTTCATCGCAAGCGGCAAAATAGCGCCCGTTCAGCTTGAAGTTCTTTTCGTCTTCTCTGGCGAGCACCGTGTTCGGCTGGGTGCCTGCAGCCACCAGAACTGCACGGGCCGGTAGCTCGGCTTCTCCAGTTTTTTGCCATGATCCCGCTTCATCCAGTGCTTGTACCATGAATCGCACAGAGTGAGCATGTTCCCATTGATCGGTTTCCACTCGCACAGGTGTCAAACCCTCGGCAAACCAGATACCCTCCTCCAATGCTTTTTCAACTTCTTCGTGATTGAGCGTATAGGAAGGGCTGTCAATCAACCGTTTGCGGTAAGCGATGGTGGCACCTCCCCAGGCTTGAAGTAGCTCCAGGATGCGCGGTGCCCGCCCTTCCTGGAGCGCCGATTCACGTTCAGCACGGATAGCGCGGGCGTGATTGAGAAATTCTTCCGCGATTTCCCACTCTTCCGCATCCCATGCACCACGAATAGCTTGTTCGCCCTGTTCGGCTGTGAGAATTTCATAACGACGCAGAAATTTATCTACCTGCACCGGATAGTAGGCAAGTGCTTCGGTTGCCGTATCAATGGCAGTCAGGCCACCACCGATCACCACCACCGGCAGGCGCAACTGCATATTGGCGATGGAATTAGCTTGGGCCGCACCGGACAACTGTAACGCCATCAGGAAATCAGATGCGGCGCGAACGCCTCGCGCCAGACCATTGGGCAGATCAAGGACAGTGGGGCGCCCTGCACCCGCAGCCAGTGCCACATGGTCGAACCCCAAGGCAAGGGCATCATCGGTAGTAAGTGTGCCACCGAAGCGGACGCCACCAAATAGGGCAAATTCTTCCCGTCGTTCCAACAGCAACCGGATCAGTTTAAGAAAATTCTTATTCCAGCGCACGGTAATGCCATATTCGGCAACGCCACCAAAACCAGCCGGCACACGCTCATCCAGATTCTCATCCAGCACAGCCGCATCCTGAATAGGGCTGAACGGCAAGCGTTGTCCCTGTTGATTTACCCCGGAAAGATGCGCTGGCAAAGGCTCGATCTTAAGGCCATCAATACCCACCACCGTGTGACCATCGTTCATCAGATGGTGCGCCAAGGTATACCCTGCTGGCCCCATACCGACCACCAGCACTTTGCGGCCCGTTGGCGGCTTTGGCAAGGGCCGCTGCAGATCCAGTGGGTTCCAGCGAGTAAGCAAGCTGTAAATTTCGAAACCCCATGGCAATTCAAGTACATCCTTGAGGGTGCGGGTTTCTGCCTCAGGAATATTTACCGGCTCCTGTTTCTGGTAGATACAGGATTTCATGCAATCATTGCAGATGCGATGGCCGGTGCCGGCACACATAGGGTTATCCAGCACGATCATTGCCAGACTGCCGATGGCGACCCCCTGGGTCTTGAGTTTCTGAAATTCGGAAATGCGCTCTTCCAACGGACAGCCCGCAAGCAAAGCACCGAGCTGGCTTTTCTTGAAAGAAGAGGACTCTCCAGGCGTCTTCGGTTTTTCCTTCAGCCCCTTCGAACAGGAATCTTTTCCTTGCTCGTGGCACCAGATGCAGTAGTTTGCCTCATCCAGGGCACCAATCAAATCGGTGCCTGCATCGGTAAGCGCGAAACCCTCCCGTCGGCGTAAATGATTGAGACGATGGACGGTATATCCGGCAGTGTGATCAGTAACCGTGGATAGCAGATGCAGATAATCAAGTTTGGCGGGGGATTTGAACAGCACACCATCTCGGCTGTGCTCACGCCCTGTCGGCGTCTTTAGCGCCCAGGCAGCATATAGCAGCGCTGTCTTAAGACGCTCTTCATTCTCGGCCTCATTTGCCAGCCACTGGGTTACTTTAGTTGCGAAAACCATTTCTGAAAATGGTGATCCAAACTCGCTCACCAGTTTTTGTTCCAGCACAACGCCATCGGCTGTCAGTATCTCCGCCTCACTCACCTTGTTCATCGCCCGTCGCTGTACGAATTGCCGCTTACAGGAATAAAGCGGGGCAAGTTCATGATGGCGAGCTGCAAGAGTATGGACCTCGGTTTCGATACCAAACAATCTGGCAATGAAATCTTCCATCCAGGGAGCAAGCTCAATCAACAAAGCAGACTCATCCTTGGGATCCAGATCATCAGGATGAGCACGGGCATAATCCAGACGGATACGCAGCCCAGTTTCGCCCTCTTGCAAAAAATTCAGGAATGCTTGATCCAGCTTTACCAGGCCGTCACGACGATATAAATCGGCAAAGATCATATCAAATCCCAGGATGGGAGAAGCCACGGCAGTCGCTGCGGTGGAAGAAGGTGCCGGTTCAAGATTTATCATAATAAGTTGATTGCTATTTAATGAGAAAAGCAGATGGCAAATAATTCATACTTGTTTCTGATCGGGTTTGTTATATCCCTATAGTCATCCGGGCTAACGCCTCGCCAGAAAATACAAAAGCGGCAAGGCAGTTTGCCTTGTCGCTTCACGATTCATCCAGGCCTGCTCCGAACCGCTGGTAGCACTGCTGAGACTCTTCCAGGTTACCCTTCAACACCATTTCCGGTTCAAGACCCAAACCCATCCAATTTTCCGGCTCCAGACCTAGACCCAGACCCATCAAATCCTTCCGGGCAGATCATGCCAGCGGCAACGGTATTGTTGCTGGCTTCGTCAATGACAATAAAGCTGCCTGTGGCATGATTGTGCTCATAGTTATCACACACCAGAGGCTGTTGCACTTTCAACCTCACCCGTCCAATATCATTCATTTTGAAAATGTCCGCCGCTTCGCGATTCAGCGTATTAACATCGACACGATAGTTTATCTGGCTTACCAGTGCTTTAACAATTCGGGTAGTGTGCTTGACAAGGTATTTGCGCTTCGGATCAAGGGCCTGTTCCGACAACCAGCACAGCATCGCCTCAAACTCCTTTGTTACTTGCGGCTTCTCATCAGTTTTTACCAACATGTCGCCACGGGAAATATCCAGGTGATCTTCAATGGTCAACGTTACCGATTGCGGTGCAATTGCATGATTGAGGAGACCATCATAAGTAACGATTTCCTTGATGCGCGAAGTCAATCCGGAGGGAAGCACTGTCACTGCATCGCCGACCTGAATGGAACCCGACTCGATACGCCCCATATAACCACGAAAATCATGTAACTCCTCAGTTTGTGGCCGACATACCCACTGCACTGGAAAACGGAAATCATCAAGATTGATATCATGATCGATTGGAATATTCTCCAGCAAATCCATCAATGTCACCCCCTCGTACCAGGGAAGTTTGTCGCCGCGCTCCACGACCATATCTCCGTTCAAGGCAGACATTGGGATATACGTAATGTTATGCAGTTTGAGTTCCTCGGCAAAAGCAGCGAAATCGCTTCGAATGCGCTCAAACACTTCGCGGGAATAGTCCACCAAATCCATCTTATTGACCGCCACGACCAGATGCGGAATGCCTACCAGGCTGGCCAGATAAGTATGGCGGCGTGATTGGGTAAGTACGCCTTTGCGTGCATCAATCAGGATAATTGCCAGATTGGCGGTAGAGGCGCCGGTCACCATGTTACGCGTATATTGCTCGTGACCCGGAGTATCGGCGATGATGAATCTGCGCTTGGGGGTGGCAAAATAGCGATAAGCCACATCGATGGTGATGCCCTGTTCGCGCTCCGCCTGCAGGCCATCGGTGAGCAGCGACAGATCGACACCTTTCATCCCGCGCTTATTCGTGGTGTGTGTAATGGCGCTCAACTGATCCTCGAAAATCGATTTCGAGTCGTGCAACAAGCGTCCGATCAGGGTACTTTTACCATCATCTACACTACCTGCAGTGATAAAGCGCAACAGCTCGGTGTTATCTAATGCAATGCTTTTGATTGCCGACATTTACAATCCTTCTGGAGATTCTTTTCGCTATGGAAATTGACTCGTGCCTTTACTCAGTACTGATAGGCAGTTTTTATTTCAGAAATACCCTTCTTTTTTGCGTAACTCCATGGATGCATCCGAAGTCTGATCATCCATACGGGTGGCGCCTCGCTCGGTGATACGCGTGATCGCAGTTTCAGCAATGATCTCGGCAACGTTGACTGCAGTAGATTCCACCGGACAGGTGCAGCTCATATCACCCACTGTGCGGAAACGCACCATGAGGTTCTCCGTCTGTTCGCCATCTTTAGGCTGCACCAGATGGGATAACGGCAGCAGACCATTACCGCGCCGGATCACTTCGCGGGTATGAGCAAAATAAATATGCGGCACTTCCAGTTGCTCACGGGCAATATATTCCCAGACATCGAGCTCAGTCCAGTTGCTGATCGGAAACACGCGAATATTTTCTCCCGCATGCACCCGCGTATTATAGATATCCCACAATTCCGGACGCTGGTTCTTCGGATCCCATTGGCCGAATTCATCGCGGAAGGAAAATATACGTTCCTTCGCCCGTGCCTTTTCCTCATCACGGCGCGCGCCACCGATGCAGGCATCGAAGCGGAACTCAGCTATGGCATCCAGCAATGTTATCGATTGAAATGCGTTACGGCTCTGATTCTCCGAGCGCAACACCACCCTACCCTGTTTGATGGAATCTTCCATGCTGCGCACGATCAAACGCTCACCCAATTGGCTGGCACGGCGATCACGGAATTCGATCACTTCGGGAAAATTATGGCCCGTGTCGATATGCAACAACGGGAACGGAAAGCGCCCTGGACGGAAGGCTTTTTCCGCCAGTCGCAACAACACGATGGAGTCCTTGCCACCAGAGAATAACAAGGACGGGTTAGCGCATTCTGCCGCCACTTCCCGCAGGATATGGATGGATTCGCTTTCCAATGCATCCATATGACCCAGTTGCCGCACCGGGCGACGTTTAAGCACTATCGGCTCGCTTTTCATTACAAAATTCGGCACAGGAGTAATAAATTCTTGCATATCACTTAATATAATATCCATTAGTTAATCCTAACAATCGTTACGCCAAACGGAATTTTCTGGAATGCGGGTCATGCGTTTCATCCTTCAGATTCCGGTTTAGAGCCAAATCAGTCGAGTCGGCCACCATAGCGGAAGCTACGTCAGCACTATGCCGCCCACCCGGATGTAATCCACATTCCTTGGTTTCAGGGTTCTCCCACCACCAGCGTCCGGCACGAACATCTTCACCTGGAGTGATAGCACGCGTGCAGGATGCACAGCCGATGCTGGTGTAACCCTTGTCGTGCAGCAGGTTGTAGGGCACCTTAAACTCCTTAAGGTAACTCCATACGTCGGATAGCTCCCAGTCCAGCAGCGGGCTGATTTTTTGCAAGCCATTGTCAGGATCAAATTCTATTTCGGTCAAATTTTTCCTGGTCGGTGCCTGATCGCGACGCAGTCCGGTGATCCATGCACACTTACCACGCAAAGCACGCTTCAGCGGTTCTACCTTGCGCATATGGCAGCAGGCCTTGCGTAAATCCACGCTGTCATAAAATCCGTTAGGGCCGTTTTGTGCGACGTATTTCTCTACTGCAGAAAACTCAGGGAAATACAGTCGGATGTGAATATGATAACGATCCTCTACCTGCTGCATCAGACTATAAGTTTCATCCGGCAGACGACCGGTATCCAGGGTGAACATTTCGATAGTGGGATAAAACCGCCCAATCAAATCGGTCAACACCATGTCTTCCGCACCGAAACTGTTGGCAAA
>CAMDAX010000064.1 GCA_945888885.1 Nitrosovibrio sp. Nv4
CAATGGCGCGGCGCAACACAGGGCACAAGCCTGCAGCCAATCATCCCTGGAGAAACATGCCTGTCGGCAAGTCCGCCAACGACGGGCAGCGAGCAGCACCGTAGCAAAGAAAATCAGGAAAAGCGGACATTTCTATTTAGCGTTGACAACGTATCATTTTATATGCATCTGAACTATTCGATTGAGCTTCCAGCAATGTGTCGACTTTATGGGACGAATCATTTGTCGTAGAGATCTGGTTGAAAAAAAAGCCCTGCACAGCGGCAGGGCTTTAATCTTCTGTTTTTTTCGGAATAGATTTACTTCGTTTCGCGTGTGCCGTCCACTTCGACTATAACGCGGCGATCAGGTTGCAGGCATGCGATCAATGCTTTGGTTTGCTTGCCGACTTTACACTTGCCTCCGGTTACCGGATCGGCCTTGCCCCTGCCCTCAACACGAATTTTTCCAGCGGGTACACCATGGGTTACCAGATGGCTCTTGACTGCTTCAGCACGACGCAAGGAGAGGCGTTTGTTGTATTCTTCGGAACCAATGCGATCAGTGTAACCGATGACATTAACCGAATCATAACTGAGAATCTTCAGTCCGGCCGCAAATTCTTCCAGCCGATCCCGCGATGAACTATGTTTTAGTATGGCTTTATCGAAGTCGAACAATTCATCGGCGGAGAAATGCATCTTTGATGGCATCGGTGCTGGTGCTGGTGCTGGTGCTGGTGCCGCTACCGGAGCAGGTGCACGCGCTGGTGCTGCTGCTACTTTTTTGGGTACCAGGTCAGGCTCGCATTCATAAGTCGCTTTGGCGGGCATCCAATCGATGGTGTGCCAGCATAAGTTGCCCAGATTGGCAGAATTCCGGGCGACTACACCACGGTCATCGACTACGTAGGCTTCCGATTTATTTACTTGAGCCATGACGGCTCCGGAAAAAAGTAACGGCAGAGCAACTACTCCGGACAGGAGTTTTTTGGTCAATGCGATTTTCATGGTAATGCTCCTTTTCAGAAAAAATTCAATTTAAAGTCGAACCATCTTTTGCCTGAGTATACGGGCAAAAATACATCCTATCAATGCGAATAATATTGTATAGCACATAATTATATCGAATGTCGGTATTCTAATTATTTTTTTGTAAATTTACGCCCATGTAGTCCGTGTTGTCACAAACGGCTCAAGCGAGCAAATATCCGAGTGACGCCACTAGGGTGGGCATGTTAGAATTAAAGACCTTATTTATTGCCATCTGCGGCAAAATTCTCGCAATAACGTATTGTCTCTGATAGAAAAATATACTAATGGATCAATTCGCAAAAGAAACCCTGCCGATCAGTCTTGAAGAGGAAATGCGCCGTTCCTATCTTGATTATGCCATGAGCGTGATTGTGGGGCGGGCGTTGCCGGATGTGCGTGACGGCCTGAAACCGGTGCACCGGCGGGCGCTGTTCGCCATGCATGAACTCTCCAACGACTGGAACCGTCCTTACAAGAAATCTGCACGTATCGTCGGTGATGTGATCGGCAAGTATCACCCCCACGGGGATACTGCGGTATATGACACTATCGTGCGCATGGCGCAGAATTTTTCATTGCGTTACATGTTGGTGGACGGGCAGGGTAACTTCGGTTCGGTAGACGGCGATAATGCGGCGGCAATGCGTTATACCGAAATTCGCATGTCGCGCATCGCTCATGAGTTGCTGGCAGATCTTGATAAGGAAACAGTGGATTTTGGCCCAAACTATGATGGCTCAGAAAGAGAGCCACTGATTCTGCCGGCAAAAATTCCTAATCTGCTCATCAACGGCTCTTCCGGCATCGCAGTCGGTATGGCGACGAATATCCCACCGCATAATCTGGATGAAGTAGTGGAAGCCTGTCTCGTTCTGCTGAAAAATCCCGAAACCAGCATAGACGAATTGATCGAAATCATTCCGGCGCCAGATTTTCCAACTGCCGGCATCATCTACGGCATTGCCGGAGTGAGAGAAGGTTACCATACCGGACGTGGTCGTGTGGTGATGCGCGCCCGCACGCATTTCGAGGATATGGAAAAAGGCAGCCGCCAGAGCATTATTATTGACGAATTGCCATATCAGGTAAACAAGGCCAATTTGCTGATCCGTATCGGTGAGCTCGTTCGTGACAAGAAAATCGAGGGCATTTCCGATTTGCGCGATGAATCGGACAAATCCGGTATGCGCGTGGTGATTGAGCTGAAGCGCGGTGAAGTGGCTGAGGTGGTGCTGAACAATCTGTATAAAGAAACGCAAATGCAGGACACCTTTGGCATGAACATGGTGGCCTTGCTGGATGGACAGCCACGCCTGCTGAATTTGAAGCAGATGCTAAGTGCATTTTTGCGCCACCGTCGTGAAGTGGTAACGCGGCGTACGATATTTGAGCTGAAGAAGGCACGTGAGCGCGGCCATTTGCTGGAAGGCCTGGCGGTAGCGCTATCCAACGTGGATGATGTAATCGCCATGATCAAGGCGGCGCCGACCCCTGCGATGGCCAAGGAAACGCTGATGGCAAGGGTGTGGCGTTCAAAGCTGGTGGAGGAAATGCTCGCGCGCGCCATGATTGATGCCAGGGGCTTTCGCCCGGATGGATTGGCACCAGAATTCGGCTTATCTGAAAAAGGCTACCGTCTGTCCGACGCGCAGGCGCAGGCAATTTTGGAATTACGCCTGCAGCGCCTGACCGGGTTAGAGCAGGATAAGATCGTCAGCGAGTACAAGGAAGTGATGGACAGGATTGCCAACTTTCTTGAGATTCTTGCCAGTCCGGAGCGGATTACTATAATCATCACCGAGGAACTCGTCGCGATCAAACAGCAGTTTGGCGACAAGCGCCGCAGTGAAATCGTGATCAGCACTCAGGATTTGAGTATGGAAGATCTGATCGCGCCGGCAGATATGGTCGTAACGCTGTCACACAGCGGTTACATCAAGTCACAGCCGTTAGATGATTACCAGGCTCAAAAACGCGGTGGGCGTGGTAAACAGGCGACGGGCACCAAAGAAGATGACTTCATCGACAATTTGTTCATCGCAAATACGCACGATTACATTCTGTGTTTCTCCAGTCGTGGGCGGGTTTACTGGATCAAGGTTTACTCGGTGCCGCAGGGTGGCCGCTCCGCGCGCGGCAAACCCATCGTCAATCTGGTGCAACTGGAGCAGGGTGAGAAGATCAATGCCATTCTGCCGGTAAAAGCATTTGACGAGAATCGCTATATATTTATGGCTACTTCCTTTGGTACGGTGAAGAAGACGCAGCTGTCCGAGTTCTCACGGCCACGTGCCAGCGGCATTATCGCAGTGGGTCTGGACGAAGGTGATTATCTGATTGGTGTCGCGCTAACCGAAGGTAAACACGATGTGATGCTGTTCTCCGACGCGGGCAAGGCGGTACGTTTCGATGAGAATGACGTGCGTCCAATGGGACGTGGCGCACGTGGGGTGCGCGGCATGAAGCTGGGCAAGGGACAGAAGGTTATTTCTCTGTTAGTGGCTGAAAGCGAGGAACTGGCGGTATTGACCGCGACCGAAAACGGCTATGGCAAGCGTACGCCGATAGGCGAATATACTCGTCATGGTCGCGGTACCCAGGGCATGATTGCGATCAAGACCAGTGTGCGTAACGGCAAAGTGGTAGCGGCAAGACTGGTCAGGCAGGATGATGAAATCATGTTGATCACCACTGGCGGCGTCTTGATCCGCACTCGTGTCAAGGAAGTTCGCGAAATGAGCCGCTCCACCCAGGGAGTGACTCTGATTAATCTGGATAAAGGTGAGAAGCTCGCTGGACTGGAGAGAGTGGTTGAGACCGACGGAGAATAGCGATTGAATCGCAGGGGAGTGCAAGAGTAAGGAATGGAACGTATATTTAATTTCAGCGCGGGTCCTGCAATATTGCCGGCGGAAGTGCTGCAGCAGGCGCGCGACGAAATGCTCGACTGGCACGGCAGCGGCATGTCGGTGATGGAGATGAGCCATCGCGGCAAGGAGTTTATGTCCATTGCCGCAAAAGTTGAAGCTGATTTGCGCGAACTGGCGGGCATTCCGGGTAATTACAAGGTGTTGTTCCTGTCAGGTGGTGCTTCCAGTCAGTTTGCCATGGTACCGATGAATCTGTTACGCGGTAAAAAAAGCGCTGATTATGTTAACACCGGCGAGTGGTCCAAAAAAGCCATCAAAGAAGCGAAGAAATACTGTGTAGTAAATATTTCGGCCTCATCCGGGGATGCGAATTTTACCTATGCGCCAGCACAGGACAAATGGACGCTCGATCCGGCTGCGGCGTATGTGCATTACACGCCTAATGAGACCATCGGTGGAGTGGAATTTAACTGGGTGCCCGACTTATCACTCCTGAACGGCAACGTACCGCTGGTGGCGGATATGTCTTCCAGCATATTATCGCGCCCGCTGGATGTGACCCGGTTCGGATTGATTTATGCCGGAGCGCAGAAAAATATGGGCCCGGCAGGGTTGACCATAGTCATCGTGCGCGAGGATTTGCTGGGAACAGTCGTACCTGGTACGCCAACCATGTTCGACTACAAAATCCACGCCGATAATGATTCCATGTATAACACTCCACCAACCTACGCCATGTACATCATGGGTCTGGTATTGGAGTGGCTGAAGAGGAATGGCGGATTGGCGACGATGGAGAAGACCAATATAGCCAAGGCCAGTCTGTTGTATGACCTATTTGATACTACTGATTTTTATCACTGCCCGGTGGCTGAGTCTGATCGTTCGCGGATGAATGTGCCTTTTACACTGAAGGATGCCGCGTTGGATGGAGTGTTTCTGCAACAGGCGCAGGCATGTGGCTTAATACAGCTAAAGGGTCATCGTTCAGTGGGTGGGATGCGCGCTTCAATATACAACGCCATGCCGATTGAAGGGGTGGCTGCGCTGGTTAAATTTATGAAGGAGTTTGCAAGTAACCATGCCTGAGCGCGCACACAAGGTTTTTCAAATATTCACACTTGATCAGATTTCGTCGCTGGGTTTGAAGCATTTTGTTGCCGGCCATTACGTGGTAGGCAAAGACATTGTCGAACCAGATGCAATCCTGGTGCGTTCGCACAACATGCTGAAAATGGATATTCCGGCAAGCGTCAAGGCGATAGGCCGCGCAGGCGCTGGCACCAATAATATTCCGGTAAAGGACATGAATCTGCGCGGTGTGCCGGTGTTCAATGCTCCCGGTGCCAATGCCAATGCAGTAAAGGAACTGGTGCTGGCAGGTATGTTGATGGCATCACGCAATCTGGTTCCCGCAATTCGTTTCACCGAAGGCCTGCAGGGCGACGCTGCTACTTTGCACAAACTGGCGGAAGAGGGCAAGAAGCAGTTTGCCGGAATAGAGTTGCCGGGACGCACACTCGGTATTATTGGTCTGGGTGCGGTAGGCAGGTTAGTAGCAGATGCGGCTATCCGGCTCGGAATGAGAGTGATGGGCTACGACCCGGAGATTACCGTGGAGGCGGCCTGGAATCTGTCGGCGGAGGTGAAAAAGGCCCAGAGCATCGAAGATCTGCTGCACAGCAGTGACTTCGTTACCTTGCATGTGCCATTGCTGGAAGCGACCCGTCATCTGATTAATCAGGAACGCGTGCAAAGTATGAAGAAGGGTGCGATTCTGTTGAATTTCTCCCGTGACGGTATCGTCGATGAGAATGCAGTGCTGAAGGGGGTCGAGTCCGGCGCAATTAAAAATTATGTATGCGACTTTCCCAGCGAGAAATTCCGGCATCATACGGCAGTTATTATGCTACCGCATTTGGGTGCATCCACCCGGGAAGCGGAAGAAAATTGCGCAATAATGGTGGTGGATCAGGTGATGGATTATCTGGAAAACGGCAATATCACCAATACCGTCAATTTCCCCAATGTAACGATGGGACGCGAGTCACCCTACCGGGTTGCAGTCGCCAATTCCAACGTGCCCAATATTCTGGGGCAGATTTCTACCACCATGGCGAAAACTGGACTTAACATTCACAATATGACCAATAAATCACGCGGTGAGATGGCCTATACCCTGGTGGATGTGGACAGCCCAGTGCCACAACAAACAGTAGACGAGATTGCAGCGATTCCTGGCGTACTGATGGTGCGTTACTTACCAATACTGGCCGAGTAGTTGCAGCCAAGATGACTTCACCTGCGATGACCGATAGACTCAAACAAATGCGTGATCAGATAGACACGATAGACAGCGAGCTACTCAAGTTGGTAAGCGCGCGCGCTGATCTTGCACGACAAATTGGACAACTCAAGGGCGGCATGGCGTACCGCCCCGAGCGGGAGGCCCAAGTGCTGGCGCGGTTATGTAAAGCGAATTCCGGCCCACTGGCAAACGAGCAAATCGCGCGGCTATTCACTGAAATCATGTCGCTGTGCCGTGCCCTGGAGCAACCCTTGACCGTGGCATACCTGGGCCCGCGTGGAACTTTTTCCGAAGAAGCTACGCTGAAACGCTTTGGCAGTATGGTAACGACCCTGGCATGCGATTCGATAGACGATGTCTTTCGTAAAGTGGAATCGGGTGCAGCGAGTTATGGAGTGGTACCGGTGGAAAACTCCACTGAGGGCGCAGTCGGCAGAACGCTGGATTTACTGTTGCAAACCCCATTAAGGGTATGCGGCGAAGTGCAGTTGCCGATACACCAGTTTCTGCTGGCGCTGCATAATGATCTTGCCCACATCAATAAAATTTATTCACATCCCCAGTCATTTGCACAGTGCCATGAATGGTTGAACGCTAACCTACCTCATTTATCGGGCGCGGCACGGGTAAACGCAGCGAGCAATGCCGATGCCGCCAGATTGGCTGCGGAAGATGAAAACGCCGCAGCAGTAGCTGGCAAAAAGGCTGCAGAGGTGTTTGGGCTTTCCATTTGTGCCGGGAATATCGAGGATGATCCAAAGAACACTACGCGTTTTCTGGTGATCGGCGCGCAGGACATTGCCATCTCCGGCAAGGATAAAACATCGCTGGCGATGTCGGTCAAGAATCGCCCTGGCGCGATTCACGAACTACTGGCACCGCTGGCGCAGTATGGCGTCAGCATGAGCCGCTTGGAATCCCGTCCTTCCCGCACAGGCCTGTGGGAATATGTATTTTTCGTAGATATCGAAGGTCACCAGCATGACGAGAGGGTAGCGCAAGCGCTGGCAGAATTACACGAGAAAGCTGCGTTCTTGAAGATACTCGGTTCCTACCCTGCTGCTTGACCCAATTCTGACCGCCTGACTGCACGATTCCGAGATTCTAACTTTATGAATATTTGCGACTTTGCCCCGGAATGCATTCGCGCTATCACGCCCTATCAACCGGGTAAACCAATTTCAGAATTGGCACGAGAGATGGGCTTGGACGAGCATTCCATCGTCAAACTCGCATCTAACGAGAACCCCCTGGGACCAAGTCCACTTGCGCTGGAAGCGATGACCAGAGCATTAAATGAGGTGGCACTTTATCCGGATGGAAGCGGTTTTGAGTTGAAGGCGGCCTTGTCGCAGCGTTATGCGGTGAGCAGCGACCAGATCGTGCTGGGCAATGGTTCCAATGATGTGCTGGAACTCGCAGCCAGGGTATTTCTGAAACCGGGTGCGTCGGCGGTTTATTCGCAACATGCCTTTGCCATTTATCCGCTGGTGACACAGGCAGTTGGCGCAAGCGGCATTGCAGTTCCCGCCAGGAAATACGGCCATGACCTTGATGGTATGCTGGATGCGGTTATGCCTGAAACACGCGTGGTGTTTATCGCCAACCCCAATAATCCTACCGGTACACTATTGGCCGAAGCTGATTTATTACGCTTTCTGCAGCGCATATCGCCGGATGTGCTAGTAGTGCTGGATGAGGCCTACAACGAATATTTGCCGGACACTGCCAAGCCTGACAGTATCGCATGGCTGAAACGCTTCCCCAATTTGCTTGTCACCCGCACTTTCTCCAAAGCCTATGGTCTTGCGGGTGTGCGTGTGGGATTTGGTCTGGCGCGTGAGGATGTGGCAGGTCTGATGAACCGGGTGCGCCAGCCGTTCAACGCTAATAGCATTGGTCTGGTAGGCGCGGTGGCCGCGCTGGGAGACGTAGAATTTGTAAAGCGCTCTTATGCGCTGAACCGGGCAGGGATGATGCAGATTACCACCAGATTGCGGCGGCTAGGCATTGAATATATTCCATCCTATGGTAATTTTCTGAGTTTTCGCGTGAATGGCGGAAATGCTGGTGCGGTTTATCAAAGCCTTCTGAAGCAGGGTGTGATCGTGCGTCCCATCAGCATTTACGAAATGCCCGAACATCTGCGAGTCACCATCGGCCTTGAATCGGAGAATCAGAAATTCCTGCAATCACTTGAGCATGCAATCGGAGAATTAGCTTGATCATCATCATGAATAGTGGCGTCACTGACGAACAGGTAGACGCAGTAGTAAATAAAATTCAGAGCTTCGGCCTGGGCGCTAATATTTCGCGTGGCACCGAGCGCACGGTGATTGGCGCTATCGGCGATGAGCGTAAGCTTGAGCCGGAAATGTTCGATACTCTACCCGGGGTCGAATATTCC
This sequence comes from Nitrosovibrio sp. Nv4, assembly GCA_945888885.1. Classification (GTDB taxonomy): domain Bacteria; phylum Pseudomonadota; class Gammaproteobacteria; order Burkholderiales; family Nitrosomonadaceae; genus VFJL01. The sequence goes on from CAMDAX010000064.1 coordinate 8,599, forward strand.
ATGCACATTGTCAAACAGTACAAGATCGTATCGCGTGAATCGCACAAACATGATTCGGTGATCAATATTGGCGGTGCACGCGGGGCGCCCGGCGTTGCATTGGGAGGCAACCAGATCCAGGTAATCGGCGGGCCGTGCTCGGTGGAAACCCAGCAACAAATGGATCTGGCGGCGCAGCAGGTTGCTGATGCAGGCTGCCGGTTGATGCGCGGCGGCGCTTTCAAACCCCGCACCAGCCCCTACACTTTTCAGGGTAAGGGCGAGGAAGGATTGGTAATGTTCCGCAAGGCCGCAGATAAATATAACCTGCCCATCGTTACTGAACTGATGGATGCGCGCATGCTCGATGCTTTCCTTGAGCACGATGTAGATGTGATCCAGATCGGCACCCGCAGCATGCAGAACTTCGAGCTACTTAAGGAGGTAGGGCGCACCAACAAGCCGGTGATACTCAAGCGTGGCATGTCGGCGACCATTTCTGAATGGCTGATGGCAGCGGAATACATCGCTGCCGGTGGCAACCACAATATTATTTTTTGTGAGCGCGGCATTCGCAGCTTTGAAACCGCTTACCGTAACGTCATGGATGTGACCTGTATCCCGGTATTGAAAAAGGAAACCCATTTGCCAGTGATTGTCGATCCCTCGCATGCCGGCGGTAAGGCCTGGATGGTGCCGGCGCTCGCGCGCGCAGCGATTGCTGCTGGTGCCGACGGTCTGCTGGTGGAAATGCATCCGAATCCATGTGAAGCATGGTGCGACGCTGACCAGGCACTGAATCCACAGGAATTCAAAGACCTGATGGGGTCGCTCAAAGGAATAGCGGAAGTGATCGGACGGAGTATGTAGGGCGTCTCTATCTAGTAATCAGTTGCAGACAAAATAAGCGCCTATTCAGATATGGCAAACGTTGTGATCAACAAACTGGTGATTATCGGCGTCGGCCTGATCGGCGGCTCATTCGCGCTGGCGCTGCGCAAGGCAGGGCTGGTCGGGCATATCGTCGGTGTTGGCCGTAGTCGTGAGAACCTGCAACGCGCGCGTGAGTTAGGGGTGATAGATGAAATCGCCAGTGATCTTGCGCTGGCGTTGAAGGGGGCTGATTTAGTGTTGCTTGCCATGCCAGTGGGGCAGGTCGGAAAAATCATGGCGCAAATTTCCCCTCACCTCGAAGCCAAAACCATCGTGACTGATGCAGGCAGCACCAAGCAGGATGTGGTTGCCGCAGCGCGTTCCTTTCTGGCCGGTCATCTGCAGAACTTTGTCCCCGGCCATCCCATTGCTGGCGCCGAGCTGAGCGGGGTGACTGCAGCCAGCGCCGATTTATTTCGTGACAAGAATCTGGTGCTGACCCCGCTGGACGAAACCAGCGTCGAGGTGGTGACGCGGGTGACGGAGCTGTGGCAGGGTTGCGGTGCCCGAGTCTCGCAAATGCGTGCCGACCGGCACGACGCAATCCTCGCCGCGATGAGCCACCTGCCGCATGTGCTGGCGTTTACCTTGATGAATCATGTCTGCACCAGCGCCTTAGACAATCCGGGCGACCTGCTACGTTTTGCCGGCAGCGGTTTCCGCGATTTTACCCGCATTGCTGGCAGCTCCCCGGAAATGTGGCGCGACATCTGCCTCGCCAACCGCGAGGCGCTGCTCAAGCAAATCGACGCCTACCAGAACGAACTGACAAACTTACGTGAGATACTCGCGCAGGGTGACGGACAGGCGCTGGAAAAGGTTTTCGCCAATGCGCGCGAAGCGCGGCAACGATGGTTGAAAGACAAGTCTTGAGTTGTAAGCTGTCAACGCTAAATAGAAATGTCCGCTTTTCTGCAAAATAGAAATGTCCGCTTTTCCTGATTTTCTTTGCTACGGTGCTGCTCGCTGCCCGTCGTTGGCGGACTTGCCGACAGGCATGTTTCTCCAGGGATGATTGGCTGCAGGC
>CAMDAX010000065.1 GCA_945888885.1 Nitrosovibrio sp. Nv4
CGACCCTGCTCAAGGACAACCCAGATATTGATAAATGCCTGTTTGTGGTAGACCGCAAAGACCTCGACCGGCAGACACGCGAAGAATTCAACAAGTTTCAGGAAAAGTGCGTCGAAGAAAACACCAACACCGAAACACTGGTGCGGCGGCTGCTCTCCGACGACTACGCCGACAAGGTGATCGTCACCACCATCCAGAAGCTGGGCTTGGCGCTCGACAGCAGCAACAAGCGCAACTACAAAGAACGCCTGGAGCCACTGCGCAAGCAACGCATGGTGTTCATCTTCGACGAATGCCATCGCTCGCAATTCGGCGACAATCACAAGGCCATCAAGGAATTTTTTCCCAACGCCCAGTTGTTCGGCTTCACCGGAACGCCGATCTTCGACGAAAACGCCAGCTATCAGCAGATCGAGGGGCAGCAGGCGAGCTACAAGACCACTCTGGATATTTTCCAGCAGCAACTGCACGCCTACACCATCACCCACGCCATCGAAGACCGCAATGTCCTGCGCTTCCATGTTGATTATTACAAGCCCGAGGGAAAAAACAAACCCAAACCGGGCGAGCCGCTGGCCAAGAAAGCCATCGTCGAAGCTATTCTGGATAAACACGATGCTGCCACCAACGGGCGCAAGTTCAATGCCGTGCTGGCCACGGCCTCGATCAACGACGCCATCGAATATCACGCGCTGTTTAAATCTGCTCAAGCCCAAAAACAGAATGAGCAGCAGGCCGAGGGCGGTGACTTCCAGCCGTTGAATATAGCCTGCGTCTTCTCGCCACCCGCCGAAGGCAATAATGATGTGCAGCAGATACAGGAAGACCTGCCGCAGGAAAAGAAAGACAACGAACAAGCGCCAGACGAAAAGAAAGCCGCGCTCAAGGCGATCATCGCCGACTACAACGCGGCGTTCGGCAGCAACCACGACATCAACAACTTCGATCTCTACTATCAGGACATCCAGAAGCGCATCAAGGATCAGCAATACCCCAATGCCGACTTACCTCACGCGCAGAAAATCGACATCGTCATCGTGGTGGACATGCTGCTCACCGGCTTCGATTCCAAATACCTAAACACCCTCTACGTGGACAAGAACCTCAAATACCACGGACTGATTCAGGCATTCTCGCGCACCAACCGCGTGCTCAACGACACCAAGCCCTACGGCAACATCCTCGACTTTCGCCAGCAGCAAGAGGCGGTGGATACCGCCATCGGGCTCTTCTCCGGCCAGACCGGCAAGCCCGCCAAGGAAATCTGGCTGGTTGAGCCCGCAGCTGAGGTGATGCGCAAGTACGAAGCCGCAGTCTCTGGCATGGCGGGCTTCATGCAGAACAAAAACTTGGTTTGTGAGCCTGAGCAGGTCTACAACCTGAAAGGCGATACTGCCCGCATCGAGTTCATTAACCGCTTCAAGGAAGTGCAGCGACTCAAGACGCAACTCGACCAGTACACCGATCTGGACTACACACAAAAGGCTCGAATCGATGCCATCCTCCCGCAGGATCAGCTACTAAGCTTTAGGAGCACCTATCTGGAGACCGCCCAGCGCCTGAAAGAAAAGCAGGATAAAGGCGGCGACAAGGCCGACCCGGAAGTGCAGCAGCTCGATTTCGAGTTCGTGCTGTTTGCATCAAGCCTGATCGACTACGACTACATCATGGCCCTCATCGCCCGTTACTCGCAGCAAACGCCGGGCAAGCAGAAGATGAGCCGCGAACAGCTCATCGGCCTGATCCAGTCCGATGCCAAGTTCATGGACGAGCGCGACGACATCGCCGACTACATCGGCACACTGGAGGCGGGCAAAGGGCTGGATGAAAAGTCGATCCGCGCAGGTTTTGAGCGCTTCAAGGCGGAAAAACACGCCCGCCAACTCACCGCCATCGCCGACAAGCACGGGCTGGAGAGCGCCGCCCTGCAAAGCTTTGTGGACAACATCCTGCGCCGTATGATCTTCGACGGCGAACAACTGAGCGACCTGCTCGCCCCGCAAGGGCTGGGCTGGAAAGCGCGCACGCAAAAGGAACTGGCGCTGATGGAAGATTTGATTCCACTGCTGCACAAACTCGCCCAAGGGCGGGAGATTTCTGGGCTGCGCGTTTATGAGTAATAAGATGATGAAGCCAGCGGCGATGGCACCCAAGCTGCGCTTTCCTGAGTTTCGGGATGCGGAGGAGTGGAAGGAAACGACACTGGGCAAATTGGGTGAGCTTATATCGGGTCTAACGTATAGTCCTGATGATGTAAGAGATAGTGGATTATTGGTTTTAAGATCTTCCAATGTTCAGAATGGTGAGATCAGTCTCGGCGACAACGTTTATGTCACTCCCAATATTAAGGGCGCTAACCTATCAAAGCCAAATGACATTTTGATATGTGTTCGGAACGGCTCAAAAGCGTTAATTGGCAAGAATGCGCTAATTCCTGAAGGAATGCCGTTATGTACTCACGGTGCTTTTATGACGGTGTTTAGATCGCGATCGGCCAAATTTGTATTTCAACTTTTTCAAAGTGCAGCCTATCAAAACCAAGTTGACGCCGACCTGGGCGCAACAATCAACTCAATCAACGGCAGTCATTTCATAAAATATAAGTTTTGCGTTCCTCATCCAGAAGAACAACAAAAAATCGCCGACTGCCTCGCATCCATCGACGAGCTGCTCACCTTTGAGGCCCAAAAGCTAGCCGCGCTCAAGGCTCATAAAAAAGGACTGATGCAGCAGCTATTCCCCGCCGAAGGCGAAACCCTGCCCAAGCTGCGCTTTCCTGAGTTTCAGGATGCGGGGGAGTGGGAGTCTATTCCGCTCGGTCAGTTGGCAATACGCTGTACGCAGAAAAACGGCCAAGGGAAGCTGAACCGTGTGCTTACCAACTCCGCCGAATTCGGTGTGGTTAACCAGCGGGATTATTTTGACAAGGACATAGCCAATCAAAGCAATTTGGAAGGCTATTTCGTCGTCGAAAAAGGTGATTACGTTTATAACCCTCGCATATCAACAACAGCCCCTGTCGGCCCGATTTCGAGGAACAATCTCGAAGCAGGGGTTATGTCGCCCTTGTATACAGTCTTCCGATTCAACAACAGCCGGAATGATTTTTACGCTTACTATTTCAAGACATCCGGTTGGCATCAATACATGCGACAGGCATCCAGCACCGGTGCCCGGCACGACAGAATGGCCATCATAAATAGCGATTTCATGGCCATGCCCCTTCCCGTTACCCATCCAGAGGAGCAACAAAAAATCGCCGACTGCCTCTCGACCCTCGACGACCTCATCACCGCCCAAGCCCAACAGCTCACAACGCTCAAGACCCATAAAAGAGGGCTGATGCAGCAGTTTTTCCCCGCACTAGATGAGGTGAGCGCATGAACTTTACGGACATTGCCAATCAACTTAAGAATCTGAATGAAAACATCGCTCTCATTTACGCCTTTAATGCCGTTGGCAAAACAAGGCTATCTGTAGCTTATAAAGATGTAACCAAAGACCCTGAGAGCGGCCAGCATTCTGGTGTCTATTACAACGCATTCAGTGAGGATCTATTTGTCTGGGATAACGACGAAGAAAATGACGGCGCTAACATTCGTCTTAAGGTAATGACAAGCAGTCTTAACCGCTTCCATAGCTTTTTGTATGAAGACCCGGATTTGGTTATGGACAAACTCGCCGCGTATTTCCCGCTATTCACGTTCCAATTCAATGCATATGACAACCCTGAAAAGGGCATCGAATCCGTCACATTTTTTTCCACCACTGAAAAAAGCATTCCGATAAAGATTTCACGTGGGGAAGAGCGCATTTTTGTCTGGTGTTTTTTTCTGGCGCTGCTGGAGGTGGATGGTTGGGCTAATGCGCAAGATGCACATATTTTTATTGATGACCCCGTTTCAAGTCTTGATGAGCACAACATTTATATCACTGCTGACACGATTTTTGGGCAAATTGAAAATCACTACCTTAAGAAGCGAATAATCATAACCACGCATCATGTCGGCCTATTTTCTATTTTGGCTGATCGCTTAACCAAGGGCGAAAAAAGCAGTCGATATAAGAAATTGACGAAACTTTTTATTCTCGGAAAATCCGGGGGTGTGTTGTCGCTTGATAATCCAAAAGGCAATGTATTTCTGTATCACCTACATCTTTTGCAGACATTGGAAGAAGCTGGCCGCACCCAACTTTATGCTCATCATATGGTTTTGTTGCGTCAGGTGCTTGAAAACGTCGCCTCATTTCTCGGGGTCGGCAGAATGAGTTTTGCTTTAGAGCAAATAGGTGTCGAAAATGTAGAAAGCACAGCAAATACTATCAACTCACTTTCCCACAAAGATGCCTACTACGCCCAAAGTGACTTGATGCCGCCGTCAGTTGAGGCGGTGTTCAGGGATGTATTCGCCAAGCTATTAGCCAAGTACCCATTTGCATTACATGCAGGATAACCCATGACCGAACAAGACCAAAAGCAGTGGAGGCCATGCCATGGATAAGCAGTTACAAGCTTTGAAGCACAACCTTGAAGCCGCCGTGCAGTGCGCCATGGAATCCTGCGAAACCTCTGGCCATGGGGCGTCTGACCATTTTCGTGGCGTCACGAAAATGATCACCCACGGCAAAGGTGGTCTAAGTGTATTGAATGACGAGGCAACCCAATGAGCGCATTGATCACCTTTCACGCCGACATCAAAAACATCCTCGAACAGGCGCGGGGCAAGGCGCGTTCGGCGGTGAATGCCGCCATGGTGGAGGCCTATTGGCTGATCGGCCGGCGGATTGTTGAAGAGGAGCAGCGCGGACAGCACAAAGCCGAATACGGCGCCCGCCTGATTGAAGACCTCTCGGCGGCGTTGACGGCGGATTTTGGCAAGGGCTTTTCTTATGCCAACCTGTACAACTGCCGTCAGTTCTACTTGACCTTCCCCGATCAGGCGATTCTCTACACAGCGTGTAGAGATTTGAGCTGGAGCCATCTGCGCCTGATCATGCGCGTGGATACACCGCAGGCAATTGATTATTACTGCCGCGAGGCCAGGGAGCAGAACTGGACAGTGCGCCAACTGGAACGCAACATCAAAAGCCAGAGCTTTCAGCGTCTGCTTTCAAGCCAGGCCAGTCCCTCTTCAACGCAGGGCACATCTGCGCATCTGGAATTCATCAAAGACCCTTATGTGTTGGAGTTCTTGCAATTGCCCGAGACGGGCCGGCTAAAAGAGAGCCGACTGGAGCAGGCGATCATTGATGAGCTGCAGAAGTTTCTGCTGGAATTGGGCAAGGGGTTCTCGTTCGTCGCACGGCAAATGCGCATCAGCACGGAAACCAGCCATTTTTTCATCGACCTGGTTTTCTATAATTACCTGCTCAAGTGCTTTGTCATCATCGACCTGAAAACCGGCACGCTCAGTCATCAGGACATCGGCCAGATGGATATGTATGTACGCATGTTTGACGACCTCAAGCGCGGCGAAGATGACAACCCCACCATCGGCATCATCCTTTGCGACAGCAAGGATGAAACCATCGTCAAATACTCGGTCATTCAGGAGAGCCAGCAACTTTTCGCCTCCAAGTATCAGCGCATCCTCCCGACCGAGGAGGAGTTGATTGCCGAGATAGAGCGGGAAAAGCGTTTGATCGAGGGGGGCGCATGACACGACTGGCAATGGCGGCAACTGACAAGGAATCCGTGTTAGTTCAGATTCAGGCAAACGATAACTCAACTACCGGGGAATACTTGGCAGTTCATGTGAGCGAATAAGGCAAAAATGACCGAACAAGACCAAAAACAACTGGGCACCACGCTGTGGGGCATTGCCGACCAACTGCGCGGCGCGATGAACGCGGACGATTTCCGCGATTACATGCTCTCCTTCCTGTTCCTGCGTTACCTCTCGGACAACTACGAGACCGCAGCCCGGAAAGAGCTGGGGCCGGATTATCCCGAGCTGAAAAAAGAAGATCGCCGCGCGCCCTTGGCCGTGTGGTATGAACAGAACCCGGACGACACCGCTGAGTTTGAAAAACAGATGCGCCGCAAGACGCATTATGTGATTCAGCCTTCGCACCTCTGGGGCAGCATCGCGGAGATGGCACGCACGCAGAACGGGGAGCTGCTGCATACCCTGCAAAAGGGTTTTGATTACATCGAAACCGAATCCTTCGCCAGCGCCTTCGACGGATTGTTTTCCGAGATCAACCTGAATTCTGAAAAGCTGGGCAAGGGATACGAAGCGCGCAATGCCAAGCTCTGCACCATCATCAAGGCCATTGCCGAAGGCTTGGCGGAATTCTCTACCGACAAGGACACCTTGGGCGATGCCTATGAATACCTGATCGGCCAGTTTGCCGCCGGTTCCGGCAAGAAGGCGGGCGAGTTCTATACGCCGCAGCAGATCTCCAGCATCTTGTCGGGCATCGTCACGCTGGACAGCCAGGAACCCGCCACCGGCATCAAGCAGCAACTGGAAAGCGTGTTCGATTTCGCTTGCGGTTCAGGCTCGCTGCTGCTCAACGTGCGTCACCGGCTCGGCAACCACGGTATCGGCAAGATTTACGGGCAGGAGAAAAACATCACCACCTACAACTTGGCGCGCATGAACATGCTGCTGCACGGGGTGAAGGATTCCGAGTTCGAGATTTATCACGGTGACACCCTCACCAATGACTGGGACATGTTGCGCGAAGCCAACCCGGCCAAGATGCCGAAGTTCGATGCGGTGGTGGCCAATCCGCCCTTCAGTTACCGTTGGGAGCCAACCGACGCGCTGGGCGAGGATATGCGCTTCAAGAACTACGGTCTCGCGCCCAAATCCGCCGCCGACTTCGCATTTTTGCTGCACGGTTTTCACTACTTGAAGCCGGAAGGCGTCATGGCCATCATCCTGCCCCACGGCGTGTTGTTCCGTGGCGGGGCGGAAGAGCGTATCCGCAGCAAACTGCTAAAAGACGGCCACATCGACACCGTGATCGGCCTGCCAGCCAACCTATTTTTTTCAACGGGTATTCCGGTTTGTATTCTCGTTTTAAAGAAGTGCAAGAAGCCGGATGATGTACTGTTCATCAATGCCAGCAAACACTTCGAGAAAGGCAAGAGGCAAAACAAGCTGCGGCTGAAGGACATCGACAAAATCATCGACACCTACCAGTTCCGCAAGGAAGAAGATCGCTATTCCATGAGAGTGTCGATAGAGAGAATCGAGAAAGAAGGCTACAACCTGAATATCTCCCGCTACATTAGCACGGCGGTGGCCGATGAGGAAATTGAACTGGATGTGGTGCATGGGGAACTGGAGACACTGGAAAAGAAAATTGTCGCGGCCAAGGAGAAGCACAATGCTTACCTTAAAGAACTCGGAAAGCCTCCACTCCCATAAGCCTGATCTGTTGAAGTTTGAAATGGCGTAGAGATAATCGAATTCAGACTTGAGCGAAGAACTGCTTGGGCCGAACTTGAGACAGTCATGCGTGTTGCCACGTATACCCGCTTTGTGTCGAGATCATCGCGAACGGCAGAGCTGTGCCGTTTCCAGGAATTAGCAAATGCCTTCACGTCATTTGGAGCCACACTACACTAAACATACCGGCTGGCTGCGCGCTGCAGTGCTGGGTGCGAATGATGGCATTGTTTCTACCGCAAGCCTGGTGTTGGGTGTCGCAGCGGCTGATGCTACTCACGATAATATATTGATTGCCGGGGTTGCTGGTCTGGTCGCAGGCGCTATGTCGATGGCTGCTGGCGAGTACGTGTCCGTCCACTCCCAAGCAGATATCGAGCAGGCAGACATCAAACGGGAACGCGGGGAACTCAAGCAGGATGATGCTGGCGAACATCAAGAATTAACCGCGATCTATATCGGTCGCGGCCTTGACGCTGCACTGGCAAAACAGGTTGCCGACCAGCTTATGGTGCATGATGCGCTGGGCGCACATATTCGCGATGAAATTGGGATCTCCCACGCACTGCGTGCGCGTCCGATTCAGGCAGCTATCGCTTCATCCGCCAGTTTTGCTGTTGGGGCAGCCATGCCTCTGCTGGTGATTTTATCGGCTCCCGAGGCAAGTCTGGCGCCCTTTGTCGCAGGCGCCTCGCTGGCCTTTCTCGCACTTCTGGGCGGGGTGGCTGCGCGTACTGGCGGAGCGAATGTGGCGGTGGGTTCAATGCGCGTTACCTTCTGGGGTGCGCTGGCGATGGGGTTGACTGCTACTATTGGCTCTCTGTTTGGAACAGCTTGATAAATTTCTTATGAAACAATGGATTACGGTAATTATTTAAGGAAAATAGTCATGTATACGCAAGCAATTGGCAGATTACGGATGATTGCTCCGCTTGTTCTCGGCTTATTACTGGGAATACCCGCTACACCAGTGCAGGCTGGATGCACGGGATGTTTGTGTCCAGGCGATCCTTGCAGGTTATGTCCATTACCTCCCATGAAAAACATTCCTCCTGCAGTAGATGAGCCAGATACCTGCCTTAAAATCAGGGAGAAAGTGCCGCCAGTTTCAGCGAAGCCAGGGACGAATGAACATTTTGCAAGCCAGGATAAAGCAACCATGGAATGTATAAGGAGCAGTGGGGATATAATTAGAAATCCACACAGAACCAAGGAGTTTCCATCGAAACTTTACTGTAAACCTTACATTGTTCCAGCTAGGGATAATGCAATGAAGGGGGCTGCTGCAACCCGAAATGGAAGTAAATAAGATGGGGGAGCTGGAAGCGGCCATATTGGAACATACCTGAGTCTTCACTTAAAACTGCAAAGGAATAACCATGAGTAGCGCCATTACTATTTTGTCTCCCGTTCAACTTGGCCCATACCGGCTGCCGAACCGCATGGTGCTGGCACCACTGACGCGCAATCGTGCCGGGCAGGGCAACGTGCCGCAGTCACTCAATGTGGAGTATTACACGCAACGCGCCAGTGCCGGGCTGATCATCACCGAAGCGTCGCAGATATCGCCGCAAGGGGTAGGTTATCCTGCAACCCCAGGCATCCATAGCCAGGAACAGGTGGCGGGCTGGAAGCGCGTCACCGCTGCAGTGCACGCCCAGGGCGGACGAATTTTCCTGCAACTGTGGCATGTCGGGCGTATTTCCCATCCTTCGTTGCAACCCGGTGGAGCGTTGCCAGTGGCGCCTTCAGCGATTAAACCGGAGGGGCAGGCCGCCACCTATGAAGGGCTGAAAGATTTTGTAACGCCGCGTGCGCTCGAACTTGCGGAAATCCCTGGCATAGTCGAACAATATCGCAGCGGTGCAAAAAATGCGCTTGCAGCCGGTTTTGACGGGGTAGAGATTCATGGTGCAAACGGTTACCTGCTTGACCAGTTTCTGCGCGATGGCACCAATCACCGTACCGACATATACGGCGGCTCCATCGAGAACCGCATGCGGCTGATGCTTGAGGCGACCGATGCGGTGTGTTCGGTGTGGGGTACGAACCGCGTCGGTATCCGTTTGTCACCGCTGCAGCCGTTCAACGATATGCGCGACTCCAACCCGGAAGCAACGTTCAGTTATGCCGTGGAGCAGCTTAACCGCTTTGGTTTGGCTTATCTGCATGTGACTGAAATGGGCAAAGATTCGCCCGGTATAGCCGGGCCGACATTTGATCTGGTCAAGCTACGGCATATCTGGAAAGGGATATACATGACCAACAGCGGTTATGACTTTGCGCGCGCCAACGCCGCGCTTGCCAAGGATGAGGCCGATATGGTGGCATTCGGTGTTCTGTTTATTGCCAATCCCGATCTGCCGTTGCGTTTCGCCACGGGTGCAGCGCTAAACAAACCCGATCCGGCGACATTTTATGGCGGCGATGCAAAGGGTTATACCGATTATTCATCTCTCGATGCTTACTGAATTCACTCCAAGGGTAGATAGAGTCGGTCGGCGTGCTGAATATCTGCACCACCTGGCGTAAGAGCGGCACGCGCCACTGATAAAAACCATTCATGCATACTGCTTTCATCTCCCATCCCGATTGCCTGCTGCATGAAATGGGTGCACATCACCCAGAGTGTCCGGCGCGGCTCAGTGCCATTGAGGATCAATTGATCGCTTCCGGCCTGATGAATACGCTGGAGCATTATGCTGCGCCATTAGTGACACGCGCACAACTGGAACAGGTGCACACGCCGGAGTACATTGACTCTCTTGACGCCAAGTCGCCAATCACAGGAATCGTATATCTTGATCCGGACACGGCGATGAATCCGCATAGTTTGCGGGCGGCTCATCGGGCGGCTGGCGCCGTTGTGCTGGCGACGGATTTGGTGATTGGCGGAAAAGCAGCAAACGCTTTTTGCAGCATCCGCCCACCGGGCCATCATGCAGAGCATGATCGGGCAATGGGCTTCTGTCTGTTTAACAATATAGCGGTGGGTGTGGCGCACGCGATTCAAGCGCATGCTCTGGAACGCGTTGCAGTGATAGATTTCGATGTGCATCATGGCAACGGCACCGAAGATATTTTCCGGGATAGTCCGCAAGTGATGATGTTTTCCACTTTCCAGCACCC
>CAMDAX010000066.1 GCA_945888885.1 Nitrosovibrio sp. Nv4
TATTGTTTCGCGGCAATGCCGAGGGCGACATCCGCAAGAACCTCATCCGCAAGGGCTATATCAAGGGCATCATCGGCCTGCCCGCCAACCTGTTTTACGGCACCGGCATCCCTGCCTGCATCATCGTCCTCGACAAGGAAAACGCCCACAACCGCAAGGGCATCTTCATGATCGACGCCAGCCAGGGCTTTATGAAGGACGGCCCCAAGAACCGCCTGCGCGACATGGATCACCACAAGATCGTCGATGTGTTCAACAAGCGGCTGGAGATTCCCAAATACTCGCGCATGGTCAGCATCGAGGAAATCGAGCAGAACGAATTCAACCTCAACATCCCGCGCTACATTGACAGCCAGCAGGCCGAAGATATTCAAGACATCGAGGGGCACCTGAAGGGCGGCATTCCCAGCGCCGACGTGGATGCCTTGCAAGCGTATTGGGACGTATGCCCGCAACTGCGCAAGACCCTGTTCAAAGCCCGCCGCCCCGGCTACCTTGATCTGGCCGTTGAAAAGCAAGCCATCAAGCCCACCATCTACGGGCATCCGGAGTTCGTCAGCTTCATCGAGAGCATGAACTCACTGTTTGCCGACTGGCAACAGCGCAGCGCCCAAACGCTCAAGAGCCTGCAAGTGGATTGCCACCCCAAGACTGTCATCGTCGAGCTCGCCGAAGACCTGCTCGCCCACTACATGGCGAAGCCGCTGATCGACAAATACGACGTGTATCAGCATCTGATGGACTACTGGGCGGCGATCATGCAGGACGACTGCTACCTGATCGCCGCCGATGGCTGGAAGGCAGAGACCTACCGCGTCATTGAAACCAACAAGAAGGGCAAAGAGGTGGACAAGGGCTGGACGTGCGACCTCGTACCCAAGCAACTCGTCGTGGATCGCTACTTCGCCGCGCAGCAGGCGGCCATCCGCGAGCAGGAGGCAAAGCTGGAAAGCGTGACCACGCAAATGACCGAGCTGGAAGAGGAACACGGCGGCGAGGATGGCGCCTACGCCGAGCTGGACAAGGTGAACAAGGCCAACGTCAGCGCGCGGCTGAAAGAAATCAAGGGCCAGATGGACAACGATGCGGAAGCCAAGGAAGAGGCCGATGCGCTCAATGCTTGGCTGAAACTCTGCACACAGGAAGCCGACCTCAAGAAAGCAATCAAAGAAGCCGAGGCCGCGCTCGACGCGCTTTGCCTTGCCAAATACCCCAAGCTCATTGAGGCTGAAATCAAAACGCTTGTGGTGCAAGACAAATGGCTGACCGCAATCAGTAGCGCCATTCACGGCGAGATGGATCGCATCAGCCAAGCGCTCACCCAGCGCGTGAAAGAACTGGCCGAACGCTACGAAATGCCGCTGCCGCAAGCCGTGAGCAGCGTCGCCACGCTGCAGCAGGCCGTGTACGCCCACCTGGAACGGATGGGATTCTCATGGCAGTGATGGCAGGTTACAAGCAGACCGAGGTGGGTGTAATACCGGAGGATTGGGAGCAAACCACGATAGGCGAAATTGCGACCAAAGTGGGAAGCGGCATAACCCCGAGGGGCGGTAGCAGCAAGTACAAGGAATATGGCAGGCCTTTTGTGCGTAGCCAAAACATTGGGTGGGGGCGGCTCCTTCTTGGTGATATTGCCTACATTGATGATGAAACACACAGCACGTTTTCAGCTACCGAGCTAAAAGAGAACGATGTCTTGCTTAACATCACAGGAGCATCGATTGGGCGCAGTGCATTGGCAAATCAAAAGCTCATCGGCGGGAATGTAAATCAACATGTTTGTATCATCAGATCGAAGCCGAATGACGCAAATCCAAGCTTCATAAACTACTTACTGCTTTCTTCATTGGGGCAACGTCAAATTGACAGCTTTCAGGCAGGCGGAAATCGGGAGGGTTTGAATTTTGGGCAAATCAAATCTATCAAGATTCCTCTTCCGCCCACCAAAGCCGAACAAGAAGCCATCGCCGGGGCGTTGAGCGATGCGGATGCGCTGATCGAATCACTGGAACAACTCATCGCCAAAAAGCGCCACCTCAAGCAAGGCGCAATGCAGGAATTGCTCACCGGCAACAAACGACTGCCGGGGTTCAGCGGGGAGTGGGAGGTGAAGCAGTTGGGTGATGTCATCGAAAAATTTGTTGGAGGTGGAACACCAAGCCGCTCAAACCCGCAATATTGGGGGAGCGAGATACCTTGGGTGACAGTGAAAGACTTCGCAACTTTCGACCCTCGCAGCGCTCAAGAAGCGATTACCAAAACAGGCTTGCAAAACAGCGCATCGCACCTAATCCCACAGGGGATACTCATCACTTCAACCAGAATGGCGCTCGGCAAAGCGGTCGTCTACGAGGTGGGTGTTGCCATTAACCAAGACCTCAAGGCACTCTTCCCCAAGCCAGAGTTGTCAACTCAGTATTTGTATTTTTGGTTTCAGTATCATGGGCAATCAATTGATGAACTTGGGAGCGGTAGCACCGTGAAGGGCATTTCTCTGCCCGACCTCAAAAAAATCGAATTTTCACTTCCGCTGATACCAGAGCAAACAGCCATCGCCACCATCCTCTCCGATATGGACACCGAGATCGCCGCGCTCGAATCCCGGCTCGCCAAAACCCGCTCACTCAAGCAGGGCATGATGCACAACCTGCTGACCGGCAAGATACGGCTGGTGTGAGCGTTCGCACCAAGCCAGCGGTCAACATGATTTGCGCCCGGATTCAAGATAATTCCCCCGGGCAGCTTATCCACCTGGTTGATTAGGTGATGGAAATTCCGCCGATTTCGAGATGTTCGGATTCGTGTATGCAAATAACCCTGAGATTCTGCTTTACGTTTAGCGCAGCTTGGCTTTACAATTAAAGCAATTCTGCTTTACGTTTATTGCCCCTAATATTGTCATGACCGCTGACCTGCGCCGCACCATACTCGATGCCATTGCCCATGACGGCGGTAATGTCGCCGTGCGGCTGGCGCAGCAGCATGGCGTGTCGCGCCAGACCGCCAGCGCCTGGCTGGCGAAACTGAAGAAGGAAGGTGTCATCGCTTCTTCCGGTGTGGGACGGGGTGTGCGCTACCAGTTGGCGGTGCTGGCAGATGTGCGGCAAGTTTATGAGCGCACCGGGCTGAACGAAGACCGGGTGTGGCGCGCGCAGATTGCACCGCATCTGGCGGATTTGCCGCCGAATGTGCGCGACATCTGGCATTACGCGGTGACGGAGATGGTAAACAATGCGATAGACCATTCCGGCTCGGACAAGGTGATGGTGGGTCTGGTGCGCGATGCACTGAATGCTTCGGTGTATGTCGCCGACGAAGGCGAGGGTATTTTTCTCAAGATCCAGCGCGCGATGAATCTATACGATCCGCGCGAGGCGATCCTGGAGCTGGCCAAGGGCAAGTTGACCACCGATCCGGTGAACCACACGGGCGAGGGGATTTTCTTCTCGTCGAAGGTGATGGATGCCTTCGATATCCGTTCCGGCAAACTGCATTTTGTGCATGACGACTGGGGCACCGATGTGTTGCTGGAACGCGCCGCCGATGCACCTGGCACGGTGGTGCTGCTGCGCCTGGCGAACGACAGCCCGCGCAACCTGAAAGAAGTGTTCGACCAGTTTGCCGCACCGGAGGAATATACTTTCTCCAAGACTATCGTGCCGGTGAAGCTGGCGCAGCATGAAGGGGAGAAACTGGTTTCGCGTTCTCAGGCCAAACGCCTGACCATGCGCTTTGAACGGTTCCAGACGGTTGTACTCGATTTTGCCGGGGTGGAAGAAATCGGGCAGGCGTTTGCCGATGAAGTGTTTCGAGTGTTTCAGCAAGCCCATCCGGGGACGAAGCTGTTGCCGATCAACCTGACACAGGCGGTCGGAAACATGGTGAAGCGGGCGCTGGGGCATCGCGAGTAATTGCAATTCACAGGGGGCGGGATGAGTGCAATCGGACAAACAGAACGTGCAACACAGAACCGTGTCATCGCGCTGTTCCGCGACGAACTCGGCTACGCTGAACTTGGCGACTGGACCGAGCGCGCGAACAACAGCAACATTGAAGAAGGGTTGCTCACGGCATATCTGAGCAGGAGCGGTTACAGCGCGGCGCAGATCAGCCGCGCGCTCGACCGTTTGCACACCGAGGCCAACAACCCCAACCGCAGCCTGTATGACAACAACAAGGCGGTGTACAGCCTGCTGCGCTATGGCGTGCCGGTGCAGGCGGCGGCGGGCGAGAACACCGTGAATGTCTGGCTGATCAACTGGGACGATCCGGCACAAAACGATTTCGCCATCGCCGGGGAGGTCACGCTGCACGGCAACCATGAGCGGCGGCCCGACCTGGTGCTTTACGTCAACGGCATCGCCGTGGGCGTGATCGAGTTGAAGAACAGCCGCGTCTCCATCGGCGACGGCATCCGCCAGAACATTTCCAACCAGCAGCCTGAATTCAACGAGTGGTTTTTCAGCACGGTGCAGCTCATCTTCGCCGGCAATGATTCCGAGGGGATGCAATACGGCACCATCAAGACCGAGGAAAAATATTTCCTGAAATGGAAAGAAGACGAGGCGAACAACAATCGTTTCAAGCTGGATAAATATCTGCTCAAGATGTGCAACAAGGCGCGGCTGATTGAGTTGATGCACGACTTCGTGCTGTTCGATGGCGGCGTGAAGAAGCTGCCGCGCGTACACCAGTATTTCGGTATCAAGGCAGCGCAGGCGTTTGTGCATCGCCGCGAGGGCGGCATCATCTGGCACACGCAGGGCAGCGGCAAGAGCATTGTGATGGTGTTGCTGGCGAAGTGGATTCTGGAGAACAAGCCCAACGCCCGCGTGGTGATCGTTACCGACCGTGACGAGCTGGATAAACAGATCGAGGGCGTGTTCCTCGCCGCCGGTCATCCCATGACCCGTGCCAGCAGCGGGCGTGACTTGATGACCCAGCTCGGCCAAGCCACGCCGCGCTTGCTGTGTTCGTTAGTGCATAAATTCGGCAAGCGCGGCGTGGAAGATTTCGAGCAATTCATTGTGGAGTTGGAGGCACAGCCCTGCCAGACGGTGGGCGATCTTTTCGTGTTCGTGGACGAATGCCACCGCACCCAGAGCGGCAAGCTGCACCGCACCATGAAGGCACTAATGCCCAACGCAGTATTCATCGGCTTCACCGGCACGCCGCTGCTGAAGCAGGACAAGCAGACCAGCATGGAAGTGTTCGGCGGCTACATCCACACCTACAAATTTAGCGAAGGCGTGGAGGATGGGGTGGTGCTCGACCTGGTGTATGAGGCGCGCGACATCAATCAACGGCTGATATCTCAGGAGAGTGTGGACGAGTGGTTTAATCTGGTCTCCAAGGACTTGAACGACTGGCAGAAGGCCGAGCTGAAACAGCAGTGGGGCACGATGCAGAATGTACTCAGTTCTGAATCACGTATGAAGAAGGTTATTCAAGATGTCATTCTGGATTTCAGAAGACACCCACGTTTGAGTGGCGGGCACGGCAATGCCATTCTGGTGGCCTCCAGCATTTATGATGCCTGCAAGTATTTCACCTTGTTCCAGAAGACGCCGTTCAAGGGAAAATGTGCGGTAGTGACCTCCTACAACCCGCAGGCGCGAGACATCACGCTGGAAGATACCGGCGCGAACACGGAAACGGACAAGGAATTTATCTACAGTACCTACAACGCGCTGCTGCAAGACGTGGAAGCGCTGCCGGGCAAGTCCAAAACCGAGACCTACGAAGACCGCTCCAAGAAGTTGTTCAAGGAGCAACCGGCCAACATGAAGCTGCTGGTGGTGGTGGACAAACTGCTCACCGGCTTTGATGCGCCGAGCTGCACCTACCTCTACATCGACAAGTCGATGCAGGATCACGGTTTGTTCCAGGCCATCTGCCGCGTCAATCGACTGGACAGCGAGGACAAGGACTTCGGCTACATCGTGGACTACAAGGACCTGTTCAAGAGGGTGGAAAACGCTATAGCGGTTTATACTTCCGAGCTGGATCACAGCGCGGGCGGCGCCGCCCCGGAGATTCTGCTGCAAGAGCGCTTGAGCAAAGGCAGGGAACGCTTGGACAATGCGTTGGAAGCCATCGCGCTGCTGTGCGTACCGGTGAAACCGCCACAAGGCGAACTGGAGCACATCCATTACTTCTGCGGTAACACCGAAATTCCGACGGACTTGAAGGCGCACGAAACGCAACGCGCCGCACTCTACAAGGCGACGGTCGCGCTGGTGCGCGCCTATGCCAATATCGCCGATGAACTGGGCAAGGCCGGTTACAGCGCTGCCGACATTACACGGATCAAGGGTGACCTCGACCGCTACCTCAAGTTGCGCGAGATCATCCGCAACGCCAGCGGTGAAAACCTTGACCTGAAAGCCTATGAAGCCGATATGCGCCACCTCATCGACGCCTACATCGAGGCCGACGCGTCCAGGACGATTTCGCCCTTTGGTGATATGCCACTGCTGGAGTTGATTGTGAAAAGCGGCATTGCGAATGCGATCAACAACCAACTCGGCGGACTCAAGGGCAACAAGGACGCCATCGCCGAAACCATCGAAAATAACGTCCGTAGCAAGATCATCAAGGAGCATTTGAACGACCCGGCCTTTTACGCCGAGATGTCCGCACTGCTGGCCGAGATCATCAAGTTCCGCAAAGAACAGGCGGACAAGTACGAGGAATATCTGAAGAAGATCGCCGAACTGGCGAAGAAGGTGCAGGCTGGGCAAGCGGAAGATACTCCGGTGCAACTGAACACGCCGGGGCGGCGTGCGCTATACAACAATCTCAAGGGGAGTCTATCCGAGATCGGCACGAACGTTGCAGCCGCGCCTGCGGTAGATCGTGCTCTCGATATTGCGATAAGAATTGATGCCGCTGTCAAGCACACCCGGCCCGACGGCTGGCGTGGTGTGCAGGCTCGCGAACAAGTGATTAAGGGTGCGTTGTATGGAATTTTGCAGAATGTAGCGGAAGTTGAGCGGATCTTCCTTATCATCAAGCAGCAAAGGGAATACTGATGATCACGCAGTTCAATCTGGGTGAGATTGTCGTTGACGTGGTGAAGAAGGACATCAAGAACATTCACCTAAGCGTCTATCCACCAGTTGGCAGGGTGCGCATCTCTGCGCCGTTACGAATGGACATCGACACCATCCGCGTGTTTGCCATCACCAAGCTCGCATGGATCAAGAGACAGCAGCAAAAGCTGCGCGCGCAGGAACGTGAAATGCCGCGCGAATACCTCGACCGCGAAAGTCATTACGTTTGGGGGAAGCGCTATCTGCTCAAGGTGGAAGAAAAAGATGCTGCGCCGGAAGTCGAGCTAAAACACAGCAAGATGATTTTTCATATTCGACCGGCTACAAGCCACGAGAGAAAGCAGGAAATTCTTGATGCATGGTATCGCGAACAACTCAAAGAAGCCGTTCCGGCATTGCTCGCGAAATGGGAGCTGCTCATGGGCGTAAAGGTGGAGAAACTCTTCGTGCAAAAGATGAAAACAAAATGGGGAGGCTGTAGCCCAGGTGCCGGAAGCATCCGGCTCAATACCGACCTGGCCAAGAAGCCACCGGAGTGCCTCGAATACATCGTCGTGCATGAAATGGCGCACCTGCTGGAGCCGACCCACAACAGCCACTTTATAACCTTGATGGATCAGTTCATGCCGAAATGGCGGCTCTATAAGGAAGAGTTGAACAGGCTGCCGGTCAGGCATGAGGATTGGGCTTATTGAGCTAGCATTTCGGCAAATTGCCTGCCCAGTTATGCTGTTTGCTTATTTCGCGTCAAACCATCAAGCCTCTTTGGATTTTTAGCGGGATGATCGTTGCACCTTGGTGAGCAGCAGCAAGTTGCTTGCTCCGCCATTAGGACAGTTGGACAATTTTACCGGCGCGCAAAGAGCGTTGACTTAGGCTAAAATGCGAAGTGTTATTAGAGCTTATAGCTTAAAGAGAGATTCATCTGGCATGGTTTTTGGCATATAAAAAACAGAACCAGCATTAGATCAGGGAATGGTGCGGCTTTCAGAGTATTTGATGGTGCCCAGAAGAGGACTCGAACCTCCACAGTGTTGCCACCGCTAGGACCTGAACCTAGTGCGTCTACCAATTCCGCCATCTGGGCAATGCCTGATCCTGTACAGGGTGCAGGATAGAGGCGCAATTCTATAGGAAATCATTACTTTGTCAATCAAGAAACAGCGCAAATTGCGTAATCTGGATCCTCATCTTGAGCGTGAAAAGGAACACTACGGCCATCCATTGCCCAGCCGGGAATTCATGCTGCAGATTCTGAAAGAGCAGGGCGTTCCCGTCAACGAGGCAGCGTTGCAGAGTCTGCTCGAAATTACCGAAGAAGAGCACGAAATTTTCGGGCGCCGACTTGCCGCAATGGTGCGCGAAGGTCAGATCATGCGTAATCGCAAGGGCGATATCTGCGTGGTGGAAAAGCTTGACCTCATCAAGGGCAAGGTACAGGGCCATGCCGATGGTTTTGGTTTTTTGATTCCCGATGACGGCAGCCCTGATTTATTCCTGGGCCCCAAGGAAATGAACAAGGTGTTGCATAGCGACCGCGTGATGGTGCGTGAGATCGGCGTAGACCGGCGCGGGCGCAGGGAAGGAAGTATTGTCGAAGTGCTGGAGCGAGGCATCACGCAGTTGGTGGGGCGGCTCCATGCCGATCATGGCATTCTGTTTGTAGAGGCGGAGAATCGGCGCATTAGCCAGGATATTCTGGTACCCAAAGAGGAATCCATGGGTGCCAAGGCAGGGCAGGTGGTGATGGTGGAGATCATCCAGCAGCCCCGCAAAAATGCCCAACCCATCGGTCGTATTATCGAGATTCTAGGCGATTACTCTGCGCCCGGGATGGAAATTGAAATCGCTCTGCGCAAGTATGATTTGCCTTATGAATTCCCCCCTGCAGTGGAAAAACTTTCGGCTAAATTTCCCGACAAAGTGCTGGAAAATGATTTGACCGGAAGGAAGGATATCCGTCATTTGTCGCTGGTGACGATAGACGGCGAAACGGCACGCGACTTCGACGATGCGGTGTACTGCGAACGCGATGGCAAAGGTTATAAATTATACGTCGCTATCGCTGATGTCAGTCACTATGTGCGTTCCAACGATGCACTTGATCGGGAAGCATTTAATCGTGGCAACTCGGTGTATTTTCCACGGCGCGCGATTCCAATGTTACCGGAAGTGCTGTCCAATGGATTATGTTCGCTCAACCCGCAAGTGGATCGCTTGTGCATGGTATGCGAAATGAGCCTTGATGCCGAGGGTGATTTCCTCAATTACCGTTTCTATCCCGCAGTAATGTATTCTCACGCACGCTTCACTTACACCAAAGTGGCGGCGATGCTGGACGATCCCGAGGGTGAGGATGCGCAACAGCACGCAGCACTCCTGCCGCACATTCAGTTGCTCTACAAATTATTCAAGGTGTTACTGAAAGCACGGGAGAAGCGCGGAGCGATTGACTTTGAGACGATTGAAACCCAGATGATTTTCAACGAGCAGGGCAAGATCGAGCGCATCCTGCCGGTGAAGCGCAACGACGCCCATCGCCTGATCGAGGAATGTATGTTGGCGGCCAACGTGTGCGCATCGGATTTTCTGCAGCAGCACAAACAGCCCACGCTTTACCGCATTCACGAAGGTCCCACGCCAGAGAAGCTTGTTGCCCTGCGCGATTTTCTCAAGGAATTTGGTTTGAATTTGAGTGGCGGGGATGAACCCCATGCCAAGGATTACGCCAAGACACTGGTTGAAATCAAGGATAGGCCCGATGCACAACTGCTGCAAACCGTAATGCTGCGGTCTTTGCGCCAGGCAGTTTATAGCCCGGATAACGTCGGTCATTTTGGACTTGCCTATGAATCCTATACTCACTTTACCTCACCTATCCGGCGCTACCCCGATCTGTTGGTACATCGCGCGATCAAGGCAGTGCTGAACAGCACAACCTATTCTCCCGGCGACTGGCATGAATTGGGCATACATTGTTCACAGATGGAACGCCGTGCTGACGAGGCCAGTCGCGATGTGGAGTCGTGGCTCAAGTGCTTCTATATGCAGGACAGGATCGGCGAATGCTTTGATGGTGTCATCAGCAGTGCCACTGGTTTTGGTTTGTTCGTGGCACTGGATGGTATTTATGTGGAAGGGTTGGTACATATTTCCGAGCTTCCCAGCGACTATTTCCATTTTGACGCCGCCAAGCATATGCTGCTGGGTGAGCGGAGCGGCAAACGTTATCGTCTCGGCGACCGGCTACGGGTCAAGATTGCGCGGGTCGATCTGGAAACCAGCAAGATTGATTTCGTGCTGGCTGGGAAGGGCGAATAGAATTGCAATCCGGATACCGTTTTTAAACCTGCACGGATTCAAAACATCTTGATCCTGCTGGATGAGATGTTTGGTGCAAGAAATGTGTTCTCCTTACCAAGCCAAGTC
>CAMDAX010000067.1 GCA_945888885.1 Nitrosovibrio sp. Nv4
AAATATAATCATGGCGACACGGTTGAGTTCAAGCTCGGTAGCCTGATTATCGGGAAAGTAAAAGGTACGCCTATCGTAACGCCAATGGAGTTGGCCGGAGATAGCAGCACCCGACTGCAAAACCTGCTGGTCTTATTGCAGTCTCTGGACGCGGATGGCAATCCTGAAAATGGTATTTCTATTCCAGCCGGTACTGCAGCCGCTATCAGTGCGTCCATTGATCTGGACAGTGATCCCGCTGTATTCGCAGCATCTGCCGAATTGCAGAAGGCAAGAGAGGCAGGCGGTGTCACCGGTGCAGTCAAGACAGTAGAGCAGGCCAATGCTCACTTTCTTTCACAAGGCATGGCAACGCTCAGTACCAATATTTGGTTTAGACATGAAACCTCGGCAGCGTTTGTGTTGCGTACTCTAGCGTCAGGTGAATATTTGCAGGGGGAGGCCATAACGGATGACTTCTGCGATGCTAACCGCGTGTGTGGTGGTACCAAGATCTTTGCAGCGGGAGTGGAGTATGGTACGGCAAGCCTTTCTGAATTTGATAACCGGGGATTCAAGATCATCGGAAAGCCGTCACTCGATACCAATCTTAAAGCCGGTTTGTCGCACCCACAGCCAACCTGGCGTGTCCGCACCGATGGTATTGACATGATTGCCACAGAAATTGTGGCGGTACAACGGGAGAGAGCGCAGCATAGCATCATTAGTGAAGTCTTCCATGCTGGAAAACGTGCAGGGCCACTGGCAGTTACGGACAAGAAAGAGCCCCCAAAGACCCGAATCCAGGAAAGCCGTTACTCCAGAATGGAAAATGACCCAAAAGGCATCGTCGGAGCCTGGGTACTGGATCCGTCCACGATCAAGACACCAACCTATTTATTTTTTTACGATGGAAAATTTCTGTTAGTTGATCCCATTGGAGATCCGGATCATGACAGTCATAAAAGCTGCGGTGCCCCGGGTGTCGAATCTGCGGTATATACCTACGATGCCGGCAGCAAGGCTTTCGGTATCAAAGGGTTCACTTATGACACTAATGGCTGCGCAGGTTTTTCTGAAAACAATGCAACCTCGTTTGATCTAGGTGCAGATGGCAATACAGCAACGGTGACTACACAAAACAAGAGTACGCTTACCCTGCACCGGGTCACAAAATAGCGAATTTGCATGCTGCATGATGCAGGTTGCAGCATACTTTCTCGAAGCCTGTTAGATTTTCATCATGCGCCGGATTGCCCAGAAAAAAATGCGGGCACCCAGCAACCATCGGGCCATGATGGCCATTTTAGAATCGATGGGTAATGCATGGCGTACCGGGGGACTCGTTGCTATGGCAGCAGCGAGCACCGCACTGGCAATGATCTCCGGCCCCGGCGCTCTGGGTTCGTCAGCCAGTAAACTATGAACCCCGACCAGAAGTCTCTGGTAAACGGATGGATGCACAATGGTCTCAAGCAGTGCCAACTGTCTGGGAACAAACTCTGTCTTGATCAAACCGGGAGCAATCAGCACCACATCGATTCCAGACCCTATCACTTCGTTGCGAAGCGCTTCGGACAGCGCCTCTACCGCATGCTTGGAAGCGGCGTACCAACCAAAACCTGGAATTGATATTCTGCCCACGATAGAAGTAATGTTGATGATGCGCCCTGATTTCTGCCGCTGCATATGTGGCAGGACTGCTTGCATGAAACGTGCATAGCCGAAGACGTTGACTTCGAATTGCTGATGCGCGGCCTCCATTGAGACACATTCGATCGCACCCAACTGGCCAAATGCGGCGTTGTTTACCAGCACATCAATTCGGCCTTTGGTCGCTATGACATAATCCACTGCTGCTCGAATGCCTTCTGCATCGGTAACGTCCAACTGGATTGGCTCTATCTGCCCAGAGCGCATCTGTTCCAGTCGCTCCATGCGCCGCGCTATGGCAAATACGTAGTAGCCGTTGGCGGCAAGCAGTTCGGTCGTGGCCTTTCCGATGCCGCTGGATGCCCCGGTAACCAATGCAATTCTCTGTCTCATATTTGTTGTGCCTTTGATAGTTGCTGTTCATACGGCGCATGAAGATCCGCTCGAACGGTGAAATCTCAATGTTTAACCCTTAGTTGACTGTTGTCTACAGTCACGTTGACCTGCCATTCTGTTGAGCGTAAAGTCAGCAGCGAAGAGAGTCTGAAATTCCTGTCACCTGTCGCTACTCAGAGGAATTGATTATGCCCACTATGCATTCTCCAACCGTTCAAAATCCCAGCGTATTGATTCCAGTCCATCCCGCCATAGAAGATTATATGCGCGGATTGCTGCGTCAAACTGATCATCCAGTGCTGACAGAGATGGAAAAGGTTGCGCAGGAAAATAACTTCCCCATCGTCGGTCGTCTGGTGGGTGTTTTTCTTGAGACTCTAGCCAGGGCAATCGATGCCCGACGCATATTTGAGTTTGGTAGCGGCTATGGCTATTCGGCCTACTGGTTTGCAAAAGCGGTGGGGCCGAAAGGCCGGGTAATCTGTAGTGATGGCGATTTACTCAATAAGGAAAAAGCCGAACAGTATCTCGGTTCAGCGAACCTATGGGATAGGGTCGACTTCCACGCGGGGCTGGCACAGAAAATATTTTCTCAGACCGAAGGGTTATTCGATATCTGCTACAACGATGTGGATAAAGGAGATTACCCCGAAGTGTGGCAAATGGCCAAGAACCGGATTCGTCCCGGTGGTCTTTACATTGCTGATAATGTGCTGTGGCATGGACGGGTAGCTGTAGCGGATTATGTTGACATCGTCCCCGGTTGGACCGAAGCAATTCTTGAGCATAATCGGCTCATTTTCAATGATCCTGAATTTGATACTTTTATCAATCCGACCCGGGATGGCGTTATTGTGGCTCGCAGAAAGACAACGTAATGACAAATGAGACTAGCGTTCAGCAATGTCCCTGCGTCGACTCTCAACCGCTATCTGCAGCACGGCAGCTCGCTCGGTTTCTGGCAGCTTGCTTATTTCCTTAACGGCAGCAAAAAACTGGCTCATATCTCCGTTCTGCTGCGCAAGCAGCACCTGAAATGCGGGCACCAGCTGTGTGTAGGTGGAGATCGTTGCCAGCAGCGCATTATTGAGCTGCTGCGCAAACCATCGGTCATAGCTGCTGAATTCAGCTCTGGTGGTTTTCAGCTGGGAGAATTCTTCGCGTAACTCATCAAAAATGCGTGCCTTGGCCACGCGTTTTTCTGCATCGTTCAGGTTTGAGGTAAATAGCTCCTCTAGCCGCTTGCGGTGGTTCAGCACTAGCTCGATAAAGATGGCCTCCCTTTCCTGCCTCGCGTCAAATACAGCCCGCTGCGAGGTTGCACCAGTGCTGTCCAACCAGCGCCCGACCCCTTCCTTCTCAACCACAGTGGCAAAAGATTCATTGAAGGCGCTATCACTCGGCACATAAACTACTTGGTGGGTGAGTTCATGGAATATCAACCGGGCAAGTTCCATTTCGGAATAACCGATGAAAGTATTGAGCACTGGATCGTTGAACCAACCCAGAGTGGAGTAAGCGCGAACCCCACCGACATAGACGTCATAGCCTTCATTTTTTAGCTCTTCCGCGTAGCTTTCTGCATCCGCCTGCGAGAAAAAGCCACGGTAGCTGACACAACCGGCTTTTACGAAGCACCACTTCTTAAGTTCGGTAGAGAGCTCATGGGCGGCGAATACATTCCAGACAGCATAGGGACGCTTAAGATCAGCATAACTTGTGTAACTCTGGTTATCCGGAAGCTTTAATTCGCGACTGGCAAATTCTCGCATCAGAACAACTCGGGCAAGAACACGCTTCAATTTTTGGTCGGTATCAGGATCGGCGATAATCGTACTAATCGGTTGGGCCCGGCGTAGGATATCCATCTGACCATCTACGGCCTGAGCGTAATAGGGAAGATTGGCACAGCTTCCAAGCCAGATAATCTGACTCGCGGCAATAGTGAGTTTTAATGAGCGCGGGATTTGTAAAATCACTTTGACTCCGGATTGTGCAGAAAATGTCCATGTCTCAGAAATGCGCATATCTGGTGTGCAACTCTGCTGGAAAAAAGCATGCCGCTATGACTCACATTGAGTACTATCCAGTCACTTGCGCCTGGTAGTCGCGTCTCCTCGACTGCTATCACCCCATCATTGGGATGCGGCAGCCCACCTATCAGCCTGCCGATACCCAGACTCAGGCAACCAGCGATTGATCCCACCTCGTACTGATTGGGACATGCAGGCACCTTTTGATTCAGCCATTGCCCCATGCTACGCCCTATCAGCCATCGTCCAGGAGTGAAGCGTGCAAGCTTGCTGGCTGCATAACTCGGATGATAAGGACTTCCCACCAGCACCACACGACCAGTGCGTGGCACTGGGTATTCCGTCAGCATCTGCAGTAACAGAAGTCCTCCCATACTATGGCCAACAAAGTGTATGCGCGGTGCGGCAATCCCTGCAATAAAGCGCGACAGCAAAAAAGCGTTTTGTGACAGCGAGGCATGCATAGATGGATAGGAGAAAATAATAGTATGGAAACCGCAACGTCGCAGCCGCCACCCCAGCAATTCCATGATCCAGCCATGCACCCACAGGCCATGCACCAGTACCACTGTTTCTTTGACTACTGTTTCACCCGACAATTCAATCCCCGAGATTGATTTCATAGCAGGTTGACAGGTGCAATTGGATAATCAGCAAGGTTTGGTACTGCTCTTACCCAGTTCCAATCCGGCGATATCCAGTAAAGCTGAAAATTTCTGTGTAGTGGCATCCTGCTCAAACGGCAGCACCCCCAGCAATGGGCAGGCCAGTCTTTGTTCCAGTGCGCGCACATTTTCCTCGAATTCAATCATCTGTGGGTCAATCTGATTTGCAATCCAGCCTGCGAGTTGCAACCCGGTTGCCTGCACAGCCTGGGCGGTCAGTAGCGCATGATTGAGGCAACCTAGCCGCATTCCCACCACAAGTATTACTGGAAACCCCAGCACCAGCGCCATGTCGCCACCGCCATAATGCCTGCTGAGTGGCACCAGGAAACCACCGATACCCTCAACGATTACTATCTCGGCGACATTCTGTAACTCGCGGCAGGCTTGGAGAATAATTGCAATTTCGATCTCAACACCTGACTGTTTGGCTGCAATATGTGGTGCAACCGGTGGAATCAGCGCGTAAGGGTTGATCCACTTACGTGGCGCCGTGACCGTGCTTGCTGCAATGAGTAATTCCACGTCCATCCATTTCCCGTTCTCGCAACCTGCCACTACCGGCTTCATACCAACGGTAGTCTTACCATGTGCGGCAAAGGCATGCAGCAAAGCACGGCTCACCAGGGTTTTGCCTACGCCGGTGTCGGTGCCGGTGATGAAATAACCGTTTGCCATAAAATTATTCCGGCACGTGTAACTCATTTTTTTGCTTGACGCCCAGCTTCAGGGTTGATAATTATTTTTCGCGGCTGCGGCTTCCAGGCATGGCCGTAGACCACTTCAAAAGTTGCCGGTAGCTTCCCTTCAGTCCGTAGAGTCTCATAATAATTTACCGTCTTCTGCCACCCGGTTTTGCCAGTTAACCCGCGTGACCTGCCCTGAGTGACATTGTGAGCACCGATGGCCTTGAGGTCCCGCATTACGCCGATTACATCATCATAGGTCAACGTGATGTATTCCATATCCATGACCGGTGTAGCGAAGCCGTTATGCACCAGCATGTCACCAATATCGTGCATGTCAGTAAAACGGTTGACGTGACTGTAATTATCCACACTACGGAAAGCCTGGCGTAATTCCTTCAAGGTATCCGGCCCAAAAGTACTGAACATGAACAGTCCGCCAGGCTGCAATACACGACGCACCTCAGAAAATGTATGGTTCATATCATTGCACCATTGCAGCGCCAGATTTGACCAGACCAAGCCGACACAGGCATCTTTCAATGGTAATAATTCAATGTCGCCGCACAGATAATTTGTCCGGTTCCTGCGAACCAGTGGCAACCGCTTCCACCATGGAATGGGGGGGCGCGCCTGAAAATGCATCGTCAGCGCAATATCGACTGCCAGCAACTCAGTGGTAGGGTAGCGCATGGTTAATTTGCGGCTGCCATAGCCGGTGCCGCTGCCTGCGTCGAGAATAAGATTGGGAGTGTATTTGATGTAATCAAGGCGCGACAGCATCCGGTCGCATACCTCGCGTTGCAGCACTGCTGCCCGGTCATAGCCTGCTGCAGCCCGCTCGAAAGCGTGGCGCAACTGGCGTTTATCCAGCGTATGGTCGTAATTCATCTAAGCCGTCCGGACCAAACTTTCTATAAATTGATTGGGATGTGATAAAAATAGCGCATGCCCGCAGTCAGGCAACATTGTCAGTTCTGAGTTCTGCAATTGCTGATGCATCCATCTCGCCGCAGCGGGATTGGTGATGACATCATTTTCTCCATGCAGCAACATCACTGGCTGATTAATTCTTTCTATTTTTTTGCGCAGATCGGTCAGCAGCAAGATTTGCAGACCTGCTTGCAGCGAGATCTCATCCGGCTTAGTCTCCGGAGAAAAGCTTGCACGTAATTGCGCCAGTACTGCAGCGGTATCGCTGCTGCCGCTCACTTGCAAAGTGAGAAATCGATTTAGAGTCGTTGCATAATCGCGCTTAAAATTCTTTATGAATAGTTGAAACATCGCAACTTCCATTCCCCATTGCCAGTCTTCACGCTTAACAAAGCAAGGAGTGGTGGATGCCAGGACAAGCTTCCTCACACGCTGCGGCGTACGCAATGCAAGTTCAACTGCCACCTGCCCACCCAGCGACCAGCCGCAAACAATACAGCTTGCAGGCAAAACCTCTGCAACCGCATCAACTACGCATTGCAGCGTACCTGATCCACAAGCCGGACTGGAGCCATGCCCTGGTAAATCCACCAGGTGCAAACGAAAATGCTGCGCCAACCGGTCACGTACACCACTCCAAATGCCGCTATGCATGGCCCAGCCGTGCAGCAAAACCAAATCAGGACCAGTACCAAAGGTTTTAACGTGAAGGCTCATGGATTAGAAGTCATTAAGAATTACTCTCCAGCTCTCTTAATGCCGCCGTCAGCCGGTCTACGTCTTCCGTGCTATGTAAAGCAGACAGGGAAATCCGTAGCCGTGCCGTACCTTGCGGCACCGTAGGTGGACGGATCGCTGGCACCAGGATGTTGCACTCACGTAGCGCTTCGCTTAGTTGCAAGGCTTCATCGTTTCTGCCGATAATCAAAGGTTGAATAGGGGTGGCGGATGGCATCAGCTTCCAGCGTAGCGACTGCAATCCCTGACTCAGCTGTACGATGAGTTGTGACAGTCTCTCACGCCGCCATTCTTCCTGCTCGATCAGCGTCAAACTTCTCAACAAGGCATGGGACAACAGCGGCGGCGTGGCAGTGGTGTAGATATAGCTGCTAGCGGACTGAATCAGGGTTTCAATAATTTCCGCTTGCGCGGCAACAAAAGCACCAAATACACCTGCTGCCTTACCGAGCGTAGCCATGTAAATAATGCGTGACGAGCTGATATTGAAATGGGATACCACTCCCCGCCCCTGTCGCCCCAGCACCCCGAAACCATGTGCGTCGTCGAGTAGTAGCCAAGCATCATATTTGTCACACAATGCCAGCAATCCAGCCACGGGGGCCATATCCCCATCCATACTGAACACAGCATCGGTCATCACCAGCTTGCGCCTCGCCGACGACATAGCCAGTCGTCGCTCCAGCGCAGCCAGGTCGAGGTGCGGGTAGCGAATCAATTTTACGCGTGAGTGCAGCACCGCATCATTGAGCGAAGCATGATTGAGTTTATCGGCGAATACCGCATCGCCACGATCAATCAGTGCCGCCACTACCCCGGCATTCGCCATGTATCCGGTGGAGAACAGCAGCGCCTGGGGAAATCCGGTAAAGCTCGCCAACGCACTTTCCAGCGCATGATGAGCTGAAGAATGCCCGCTGATAAGATGCGAGGCACCCGCCCCTACTCCATATTGTCTGGCGCCATCGCAGACCGCCTCAACCAACTGGGGATGATTGGCAAGGCCAAGGTAATCGTTGCTGCAAAATGCGAGGTATTCGCGTCCAGCTATCGTGACATGACTATGTTGGGAGCTTTCCAGAATCAGACGACGGCGGCGTAGTCCTTCGTTTTCACGGCTGCGTAGTTGTTTAGCGAGATCGAAGAGCATTCTTGCTACAGCGAATGGATTCCCAGTTTCTTGAACAACGCATCATCTCTCTGCGTTTCTGGATTACCAGTGGTAAGCAGCTTATCGCCATAGAAAACAGAATTGGCCCCGGCAAGAAAACACAGCGCCTGCACCGCTTCTGACATTTCCTGCCGACCAGCGGATAGTCGCACCATCGCTTTGGGCATGGTGATACGCGCCGCCGCAATGGTGCGGACAAATTCCAGCGGATCCAGCGCCTCGGTACCGTGCAGCGGTGTACCTTCCACCTGTACCAGATGGTTGATAGGGACAGATTCGGGATAGGGTTCGAGATTCGCCAGTTGAGCAACTAAACCAGCACGGGCATGGCGCGACTCGCCCATGCCGACAATACCGCCACAACACACGTGCATACCGACAGCGCGGACTTTTTCCAGCGTGTCGAGACGATCCTGATAATCACGAGTGGTGATGACTTCACCGTAAAACTCTGGTGCTGTGTCGAGGTTGTGGTTGTAGTAGTCAAGTCCAGCCTGCCTGAGCTGCTCAGCCTGCCCTGGTTTTAACATGCCCAATGTGGCGCAGGTTTCAAGTCCCAGCGCTTTTACCGAACTGATCATTTCCGCTATCTTGTCGATATCACGCTGTTTAGGCCCGCGCCACGCTGCGCCCATGCAGAAGCGCGATGCTCCCTGCGCTTTTGCTGCCCTTGCTGTGACAACCACTTGATCAAGCGACAGCATTTCCTGGTCTTCAACGTCAGTATGGTAGCGCGCTGCCTGAGGACAATAACCACAATCCTCGGGACAGCCACCAGTCTTGACCGAAATCAGTGTGGACAACTGCACTGCATTGGCATCGTGATGCTGGCGATGAACCAGTTGAGCACGGTGAATCAGGTCGCTGAACGGTAAATCTAGCAGCGCCTCGATTTGAGCAATGCTCCAACGTAATGAAACGGCACCAGTGCTGGTCATGCTATCCAGCTGCCTTGCGGTTACATTGCTGGCTACATCAGGGATAAGCTGGTTCATATTGAGTCCTGTATTGATCTATAGATATTTGCTCGGTGCGACCACACTATAAGTGCGCTTCTAGTAATTCGAAGTTCCTGTTTTTTGTGAGGAACGAAGTATTGTGATGAAATCCAAATTTTTAAAGGTGGCCTATAATGAATTTGAAAAAAGTGCTTTGACTGTTTTTCCAGAATGAACCAAATCATCGGGGATTCGTTCATCATTGTCAATTTATAGCCCGATATTTTTGAACAGCAGATTAAACCTTATGCTGCGTTTCTTCCAGAAAAATTGCCTATTGTGCGGCGCATCCAGTGATAATGACTTGTGTAGGCCGTGTTGGGATAGCTTGTCGCATCTTCCGCCCGGTCGCTGTCCGATATGCGCATCGCTTGTTGCGGAAAACCTTGTCTGTGGCGCCTGCCTGGCAGATCCGCCTGCATTTGCTCATGTCGTAGCGGCGACAAGTTACGCCTTTCCAGTCGACGCTATGATCCATTCGCTCAAATACCAGGCTAATCTTGCTATGGCGCCGATACTAGCCGATTTACTAATGCCACAAATTAATCCGTTAACATTTCCGGATTTTATCGTGCCGATGCCCCTTCATCCCACAAGATTACGGGAACGAGGTTTTAATCAAGCATTGGAAATCGCCCGGCATATCGTGAAAAAAATGGGGATTGTCATGTTGCCAAACGCCTGCAAGCGTGTCAAAAACACCGCTTCGCAGACCGGATTGCCGTGGAAGGAACGCGAGAAAAATATTCGGGGTGCATTCGCCTGCGAAATGGCTTTAACCGGAAAACACATCGCAGTGCTGGATGACGTGATGACTACCGGCGCAACCCTGAACGAATTGGCGCGAGTGTTACGCAAATGCGGTGCAGTGAAAGTGAGTGGGTGGGTGGTGGCAAGGACGCTGCAGGAAACGGTGGACGTAAAGAATAAGCGATTATCTGGATTAATCACAACGCATCCAGCGGACTGACTACTCCACGCCCACCCTTGTTCAGCACATGGGTGTAGATCATCGTCGTCGCCACATCGCTATGCCCCAGTAATTCCTGCACCGTGCGGATATCGTAACCAGCTTGTAAAACATGGGTGGCAAAGCTGTGACGCAAGGTATGCGGCGAAGTTGGTTTGGCGATGCCGGCCGCCAGCGCCGCCTTTTTAACATAGCGTTGCACCTGCTTTTCTTC
>CAMDAX010000068.1 GCA_945888885.1 Nitrosovibrio sp. Nv4
TAGAAACTTTTTGCAGCGTTTGCGCTTCACCTTTGGGGTGAGTTCACTACCGGGCAGATTACACGGTTTTTGCAGCACATGGCTGCGTTGCAATTTCTTGGACTGGGATAACCAGTCCGTGGCATTACGCCCCTGCCCTGCACCCCAAAAACCGTACACTCTACCCCATCCAACCGTTGGATTTAGAAGCATGGTTGGGCGTTCAATTCTAGAATTATGACCAACAATACAATACTTGTCGTTGATGATGAAATCGGCATACGCGAGCTGCTGTCCGAGATTTTGCGTGATGAGGGCTACCGCGTAGCACTGGCGGAGAATGCTGGACAGGCCCGCAACTGGCGTAATCAGACACGCCCTGACCTGGTGCTGCTGGATATCTGGATGCCTGACACTGATGGCATCACCTTGCTGAAAGAGTGGGCGAGCAGTGGGCTTCTCACCATGCCGGTGGTGATGATGTCGGGACACGGCACCATAGACACTGCGGTGGAAGCAACGCGTATTGGTGCATTCGGTTATCTGGAGAAACCGATACCGCTGCAAAAACTGCTGAGTACGGTAGGACGCGCGTTACGCGGGGGTCAAGTCAAACCGTCTGCCACTCTTTCGCTTACCGGTCTGGGCAAGGGATCGCTGATTGCTACTCTAAGAAAACGTCTGGAACAGGTCGCCAACCTGAAGACATCACTGTTGCTTACTGGCGAACCAGGAACAGGGATGGAACTGTGTGCGCGCTTTCTGCATCGCTCCAATACGCCGTGGGTGGAGCCAGATACGCTTACATCTCTTGCAGATGCCCCGTTTGCCTTGCTTGAACAAGCACGAGGTGGATTGTTATTTCTCAAAGAAATCGACAGACTCAACAGGTTGGAACAGAAAGGCTTACTACTGCTGTTGGGAAAACTGGAAAAATACAATGTGCGGCTTGTGTGCGTTACCTCCACACCACTGGTGACCCTGACGGCACAAGGCGCCTATGATCCCAGGTTATATGAGATTCTGAGCAGCCTCTGTATTAATGTCCCTGCGCTAAAGACGCATAGGGAAGATATTCCCGATCTTGCCAGTCAGATACTCTCGCGCTGTATTGAATCGGGCGAAGTGTCACTGCGACAATTCAGCACTGCTGCACTCAATGCGTTACGCAACTACGACTGGCCCGGTAATCTCACGCAGCTAACCGGCGTGGTGCGCTCTTTGGCGCTAACCGGTACTGGCGATGAAATTTCAGTTGATGATGTGCAACAGGCCCTAGTCTCTCCAGTATCGGCACAAACTGTCTCAAGTGTGCCCCTTAACATTCCACTGCGTGAAGCACGTGATTTATTTGAAAAAACATATTTTGATCGGCTCATCGAGCAGGAGAACGGCAACATGACCCGAGTGGCGGAGCGATCGGGGCTAGAGCGCACACACCTTTATCGAAAACTTAAATTATTAGGTATCAAGCTACGGAATCATTGACTCAAAAAGGAACGCCTTGGGAAGTTTCCGATTCTTTCGTAGTTGTCTGACATCGCATCTTAAGCGATAATATTGCTTTTGCCAGTCCGTATCGTTGTTTGGGTCGGGCGTATGCTGTCTTTTTATTTTTTATATCTTGCCAAACGAGGGAGTCCGCATCCATGGGAACATTCAATGATTTTAATGCGCCAGTATTCAAGAACCTGACTAGCGCTATCCGTGCTTTGGCGATGGATGCTGTGCAAAAAGCTAATTCCGGCCATCCTGGCATGCCTATGGGTATGGCAGAAATCGCCGAGGTATTGTGGATCCATCATCTGCGCCATAATCCCGCCAATCCAAAATGGGCTGACCGCGACCGCTTCGTGCTGTCTAATGGACACGGCTCAATGTTGATTTATGCGCTGTTGCACCTTACTGGCTACGATTTGCCGATGGAGGAAATCAAACGTTTTCGTCAGTTTCATTCCAAGACTCCTGGTCACCCAGAATATGGCTATACACCCGGTGTGGAAACTACTACTGGCCCATTGGGACAGGGCATCACCAACGCAGTAGGTATGGCGCTGGCGGAAAAAATTCTGGCTGCTGAGTTCAATCGCCCCGGTTTTGACATAGTTAACCACCATAGCTATGTGTTCCTTGGGGACGGCTGTCTGATGGAAGGAATCTCCCATGAAGCCTGTTCATTGGCAGGAACGCTAGGACTCGGCAAACTGATCTGTTTTTACGACGACAACGGCATTTCCATCGACGGCCATGTGGAAGGCTGGTTCACCGACGATACGCCCAAACGTTTTGAGGCTTATGGTTGGCACGTAGTGCCCAATGTCAACGGTCATGACCCAGTTGCCATTGAGGCGGCGATTGAAGCAGCTAAGCGAGCCAGCGATAGGCCTTCGATGATTTGCTGCAAAACTGTCATCGGCCTGGGTTCTCCCAATAAAGCCAACACCCACGAAGTGCACGGCGCGGCGCTGGGCGATGCGGAAATCGCCGCCGCCCGTCCCCACATTGGCTGGAACCATCTGCCGTTTGAAATCCCCCAGGAAATCTATGACATGTGGGACGGACGCGCCAAGGGCAAAAAACTGGAAGCCGAATGGGATCAGAAATTTGCCGAATATACCAAGCAATATCCCGCCGAAGCCGCCGAATTCACGCGCCGTATGGCGGGTGAGCTGCCAGCCAACTGGCATGAGCACGCCGAAGGTTTCATTAATCGCGTCAATGCCAAGGAAGAAACCATTGCCACCCGCAAAGCTTCACAAAATACGATTGAGGGCTTGGCACCAGTATTACCGGAATTGATTGGAGGTTCGGCTGATCTGGCCGGATCCAATCTTACCCTGTGGTCAGGCTCGAAAGGTATCAGCCGTGAAACCGGCGGTAATTATGTGTATTACGGTGTGCGTGAATTTGGCATGAGCGCCATGATGAATGGATTGTCATTGCACGGCGGCATCATCCCCTACGGCGCTACTTTTCTGATGTTCTCGGAGTATGCTCGCAATGCTCTGCGCATGGCAGCGCTGATGAAAATCCGTAACCTGTTTGTATTTACGCATGATTCGATTGGTCTGGGTGAAGATGGTCCGACGCACCAACCAGTAGAGCAAACTGCGACACTGCGCTATATCCCCAACATGGACGTATGGCGCCCCTGTGACACGGTCGAGTCCGCAGTGGCTTGGGCACGGGCGATTGAACGCATGAACGGCCCTTCCACCCTGATCTTCAGTCGCCAGAATCTGCCGTTCCAGAAACGCGACGCGGCCACTATCAAGCTGATAGACAAGGGTGGTTATATCCTGTCGGAAGCGGCTGATGGTAAACCGCAGGCAATTCTCATTGCAACCGGCTCAGAAATCGGGCTGGCAATAAGTGCGCAAAAAGCATTGGCCGAAACAGGCATCCATGTACGCGTGGTCTCAATGCCTTGCACCAGTCTGTTTGATCGTCAGGATCAATCCTACAAGGATAGTGTGTTGATCAGTGGTGTGCGACGCGTTGCAGTAGAGGCGGGGATTGCTGATTTCTGGCGCAAGTACGTGGGACTCGAAGGAGCAGTGGTGGGCATGACTACCTTTGGCGAGTCTGCACCGGCCGGCGAGCTGTTCAAACATTTCGGCTTCACCGTTGAGAATGTAGTGAAGACGGTGAAGAGCGTGATCTAACCAATTGACATAGCAGCGATGCGGAAATTAACGCACCGCTGCAGTTCATTTTTTCCATTCAAGGAGCTCACAACATGACGATCAAAGTTGGCATCAATGGATTCGGCCGCATCGGACGCATGGTATTCCGCGCAGCGGTACAGGATTTCCCGGACATCGAAGTCGTTGCCATCAACGACCTGCTCGAACCCGATTACCTGGCTTACATGCTACAACACGATTCCGTGCATGGCCGCTTCAATGGTAGCGTCTCCGTTGAAGGCAACACCCTGATAGTCCGCGGCAAGAAGATCCGTCTGACCGCCGTCAAGGATCCCGCCGAACTGAGATGGAATGAAGTGGGTGTCGATGTCGTTGTCGAGTCCACCGGCTTGTTTCTCACCAAAGAAACCTGCGCGAAACACATCACCGCTGGCGCCAGGAAAGTCATCATGTCGGCGCCATCCAAGGACGACACACCTATGTTTGTGTACGGCGTGAATGACAAGACCTATGCTGGTCAAGCCATTGTTTCCAACGCTTCATGCACCACCAACTGTCTTGCCCCCATCGCCAAAGTACTGAATGACACCTTCGGGATCAAGCGTGGTCTGATGACTACCGTACATGCCGCCACCGCTACTCAGAAAACTGTCGATGGCCCTTCTAATAAAGACTGGCGCGGTGGCCGTGGCATTCTCGAAAATATCATCCCCTCTTCGACCGGCGCTGCCAAAGCTGTCGGCGTAGTCATTCCCGAACTGAATAAAAAGCTCACCGGCATGGCTTTCCGAGTACCCACTTCTGACGTGTCTGTGGTTGACCTTACCGTCGAATTGAACAAAGAAGCTTCCTACGCTGAAATCTGCGCCGCCATGAAAGCCGCATCAGAAGGATCAATGAAAGGTGTACTCGGCTATACCGACGAAAAAGTCGTCTCTACTGACTTTCGTGGCGACAGCTGTACCTCTATTTTTGATGCGGAGGCTGGCATGGCACTGGATAGTAGTTTCATCAAAGTTATTTCCTGGTACGACAACGAGTGGGGTTACTCCAGCAAAGTTCTAGAGATGGTGCGCGTGGTTGTTAAGTAACTTGCAATGAAGCCTAATAGATAAGCCAGATAAACCAAATACTCATCATGTGACTCACGTCGCAAATGCCTCTCAACGTAAGGAATGGTGCGTAGGCCATTTCTTACACTTTAACAAGTTTGGAGCTTTCCATGTCCGTCATCAAGCTAGTCGACCTCGATCTCAAGGGTAGGCGTGTGTTCATTCGCGCCGATCTCAACGTACCCATTAAAGACGGCAAGATCACATCTGATGCGCGCATTACCGCTTCTATGGCCACTATCAACCATTGTCTAAAACAAGGTGCTAAAGTGATGGTGACCTCGCATCTGGGCCGACCGGAAGAAGGCGTGTGGTCCGAAGAAAATTCGCTTAAACCAGTTGCTGACGATATTGCTGCGCGTCTGGGTAAACCCGTGCGCTTGATCAGGGATTGGGTCGAAGGCGGATTCGAGGTTACGGAAGGCGAACTGGTGGTGCTGGAGAATTGCCGCATTAACAGAGGTGAAAAGAAAAATCTCGATGAGACCTCGCAAAAATACGCCCAGCTGTGTGATGTATTCGTGATGGATGCCTTTGG
Organism: Nitrosovibrio sp. Nv4; assembly: GCA_945888885.1. Lineage (GTDB taxonomy): Bacteria > Pseudomonadota > Gammaproteobacteria > Burkholderiales > Nitrosomonadaceae > VFJL01. Next base: position 5,277 of record CAMDAX010000068.1, read on the forward strand.
TACCGCACACCGTGCTGAAGCCTCGACCCACGGTATCGCCAAATACGCTGCCGTTGCCTGCGCCGGTATTCTACTGACGGAAGAGCTGAATGCACTGACCAAAGCGCTGCTGAACCCGGTGCGACCCATGGTTGCCATCGTCGGTGGTTCCAAAGTTTCAACCAAGCTAACCGTGCTTGAATCTCTGTCGGATAAAGTTGACCAGCTGGTGGTTGGCGGCGGTATTGCCAATACCTTTCTTAAGGCCACCGGCAAAAATATTGGAAAATCTCTATGCGAAGATGACCTGGTATCTACCGCAAGAATGCTAATAGATAAAATGGCAAAACGTAATGCTTCTATTCCTATCGCGGTAGATGTCGTAGTTGGTAAAAAATTCGATGCCAATGAACCTGCGGTATTAAAAGATGCCGATGCGGTTGCTGATGATGAGATGATTTTCGATATCGGCCCAAGGAGTGCGAAAGAACTGGCTGACATTATTATGCAAGCCGGCACGGTGGTATGGAATGGTCCAGTCGGCGTGTTCGAGTTCGATCAGTTTGACGCCGGCACTAGAACCATTGCTATGGCCATGGCCAATACCAAAGCCTTTACCCTGGCGGGTGGTGGCGACACCATCGCCGCGATTCAGAAGTACGGTATCTATGACAAGATATCTTATATTTCAACTGCTGGCGGTGCGTTCCTGGAGTTCCTCGAAGGCAAAAAACTGCCTGCCGTGGAAATACTGGAACAGCGTGCACACTGATACCTGCGACAAACCTTATCCCCATTAAAAAATGATCCGAAGAACAAAAATCGTAGCAACCCTCGGACCGGCATCCAGCGACCCCAAGATTCTCGAGCGCATGATCAATGCCGGGGTTGATGTAGTGCGCATTAATTTCTCCCATGGCACTAGAGAGGAACACATTGCGCATGCTGAATTGGCCAGGTCACTGGCCCGTTCCTCCGGCCATATTGTAGGAGTACTGGCAGATCTGCAGGGACCCAAAATTCGTATCGGTAAATTCGAGCATGGGAAAATCACGCTGAAAGCCGGCGACAAATTCGTGCTTGATGCCGAATGCGAACTCGGTAATCAAGAAAGGGTGGGGCTGGATTATAAAGAGCTGCCGAATGATGTGGGAACCGGCGTAACTCTGATGCTGGATGATGGCCGCATCGTGCTGGGTGTTTCCCAAGTAAGGGGGCACCAAGTATATTGCGTGGTAGAACAGGGCGGAGTGTTGTCCAATAATAAAGGTATCAACCGCAAAGGTGGTGGACTTAGTGCACCTGCATTAACCAGCAAGGATATGGAGGACATTAAGACTGCTGCAGCGCTCAAAGCAGATTATCTGGCGGTGTCTTTCCCACGCACCGGCGATGATATGCGCTGGGCACGTGACTTGATGCACGAGGCTGGCGGCAAAAGTCTGCTGATGGCGAAAATTGAGCGCTCGGAAGCGATTCTGGCACTGAACGATATTTTGCAAGCCTCCGATGCTATCATGGTGGCGCGCGGCGACCTGGCAGTGGAAGTGGGTGATGCGGTGGTGCCAGCATTGCAGAAACGCATGATACGCACAGCTCGAGCCAACAGCAAACTGGTGGTAACTGCCACACAGATGATGGAGTCAATGATTACCAGCCCGATTCCGACTCGTGCGGAGGTATCTGATGTGGCTAATGCGGTATTGGATGGCACTGATGCGGTAATGCTATCGGCGGAATCTGCTGCAGGGGAGTACCCAGTTGAGGCGGTCGAGGCCATGGCCAGGGTATGTCTGGAAGCGGAAAAAGAATACTTGGCGAGCTTGGAGCTGCGGCAAATGCCGGATACACCCCCTGACACCATCGAGGAAACAATTGCGCGTGCCACCATGTTCACCGCCGGCAGCCTGGAGATCCGCGCCATTGCCGCGCTTACACAAAGCGGTCGGACGGTGCTGCTGATGTCGCGCAGAAGCTCCAATGTCCCCATATTCGCTCTGAGTCCACAGGAAGATACCCGCCGCAAAATGACCCTGTTTCGCGGTGTCTACCCAATTAAATTTAGTGGTGGCTCGAGTGATCCTGAGATCATCCTGGGTTTGGCGGAAAACGAATTGCTCAAACGCGGCGCAGTCCGTAACGGCGACCTGATTGTCATGACCATCGGCGAGCCTGTTGGTAAGGCAGGTGGCACCAATACGATAAAGATCGTTAAAGTGGGAGAGCACAGGAATGCATAAACAGAACATGGGGTACCTCTGATTTCGTGAGTGACGAAGTATTATGACGAAATCCAAATTTCTGAGGGCATCCCAAAACGGGAACAACGAGAGGCACTTCCATACTATTCATTAATAACAGCTCTGTATCCACGATTCACCATACGCATATTTTTACTTGAAGGAGGCTCAAATGGCACTCGTATCATTACGGCAACTATTGGATCATGCAGCGGAAAATGGCTATGGCCTACCCGCTTTCAATGTAAATAACCTGGAGCAGATTCAGGCCATTATGCAGGCGGCTGATGAGTGCAATAGTCCAGTGATCATGCAGGGCTCTGCCGGTGCGCGCAAATACGCCGGTGAAGCCTTCTTGCGCCACCTGATCTCGGCAGCGGTAGAGGCTTACCCGCATATTCCCATCGTCATGCATCAGGATCACGGCGCATCCCCGGCAGTATGCATTAACGCCATCCGCAGCGGCTTTTCCAGTGTCATGATGGATGGCTCGCTGGAAGCCGATGCCAAGACACCGTCATCCTACGAATACAATGTCGAAGTCACCACCAAGGTGGTAGAGATGGCGCATGCGGTCGGCGTTTCTGTTGAGGGGGAACTTGGTTGTCTGGGTTCACTCGAATCCGGGATGGGTGAAGCAGAGGACGGCCACGGCGCCGAAGGCAAGCTGTCCCATGATCAGTTACTGACTGATCCGGAGCAGGCTGCCGACTTCGTTAAACAAACTGGCGTAGATGCATTGGCTATCGCTATTGGCACTTCACACGGTGCCTATAAATTCACACGTAAGCCAACCGGCGACATTCTCGCTATCGAGCGCATCAAGGAAATTCACAGACGCATTCCCAATACCCATCTGGTAATGCATGGCTCCAGTTCCGTACCGCAGGAATGGCTCGACATCATTCGTGAATTTGGCGGTGAGATGAAAGAGACTTACGGAGTACCGGTGGAAGAGATCCAGGAAGGCATCAAGTATGGCGTGCGTAAAATTAATATCGATACCGACATCCGCCTCGCCATGACCGGTGCAGTCCGTCGCTACTTGGCCAAGAACAAGAGTGAATTCGATCCGCGCAAGTTCCTCAAGGACGCAACAGTTGCTGCCAAGGACATCTGCAAGGCACGTTTTGAAGCATTTGGTTGTGCCGGCCAGGCTGGCAAGATCAAACCAATCATGTTGGATAACATGGCAAATAAATATGCGAAAGGTGAATTGAAAGCCGTTATCAAATAAGCCTCAGCAGGTCAGAATAAACAAAGAGGCGACCCATAGTGGTCGCCTCTTTGTTTGTTACAAACAGAGATGACGGCGAATAAGCCGCATGCGCTACGCTGCGATTAAAGACGCGCTTATTGATTCGAACGTCTTCTGGAAGGACGGCAAGTTCGTTCACACCCGTTGTTTACGCGCGACATCACCGCACGCATACAGGCTGAATTGGCGCTGCTGCACGCCAAAGAAAGCGCCGAGCAATATATATCTCCCTTCCCTTCGTGTTAGCATCTGCCAACAACTAAAACATGCTGACAGGGAATACGAATGCACTGGATTGCCCCCTCCGAACGGGACACCGCCTCCGATACACTTGAAAAACGCCTGTGGAATGCAGCCGACCAGTTCCGCGCCAATTCCGGGCTGACTGCCGCGCAGTATTCCGCGCCGGTGCTTGGCCTTATCTTCCTGCTGTTTGCCGAGACCCGCTTTGCACAGCGCCGTGCGCAACTCGAATCGGCTGGTTCATCTTCCCGCCGTGCTACCTCTCGCGCTGACGATCCCGCTGCCTACCATGCTGAAGGGGTGATCTTCCTGCCGCAAGAGGCACGCTTTGCACATCTGCTGAACCTGCCGGAAGGCGCGAACGTCGGCCAGGCCATCAACGATGCAATGGCAGAAATCGAGAAGCATAATCCACAACTGGCTGGCGTGCTGCCGCGCACCTATCAAATTTTCACTAGCACCTTGCTCAAGGAGCTGCTGAAGAAAGTTTCCGAGATTCCCGTCAGCCTCGACTACGATGCCTTCGGTCGTATCTACGAATACTTCCTCGGCCAATTCGCCCGCACCGAAGGATCAAAGGGCGGCGAGTTCTACACGCCCAGCTCCATCGTGCGCCTGCTGGTCGAAGTGATCGAACCGTTCCACGGGCGCATCCTCGACCCCGCCTGCGGCTCCGGCGGCATGTTCGTGCAGAGCGCGCGCTTCGTGTCCGAGCACCAGAAGAATGCCGCCGATGAACTGTTCATCCACGGCGTGGAAAAGACCGATGACACCGGACGCCTGGCGCGCATGAACCTCGCCATCCACGGCCTCGAAGGCGACATCCGCCACGGCGGCCACATCAACAGCTACTACGACGACCCGCACGAAGCCGTCGGCAAATTCGATTTTGTCCTCGCCAATCCGCCGTTCAACGTCAACGCTGTGGACAAGGACAGGCTGGCATCGGACGTGGGCGCAGGCCGTCGTTTTCCCTTCGGCGTGCCGCGCACCGACAACGCCAACATGCTGTGGATACAACTGTTCTATTCCAGCCTGAACGCCCAAGGTCGCGCCGGATTCGTCATGGCGAATTCCGCCTCCGACGCGCGCAGCAGCGAACAGGAAATCCGCAAACAATTGATCGAAGCCCGCGCCGTAGACGTCATGGTCGCCGTCGGCCCCAATATGTTCTACACCGTCACGCTGCCTTGCACGCTGTGGTTCCTAGACAAAGGCAAAGCAAACCTTCCAGCCGTTCGCCCTGAGTATGATATTCGTCCGCAGGCCGAAAGGCGTTGGCAAGAAACAGGGCTGTGGTGTGTTAACGTTCGTAGTGTTGCTTTCGGACAAAGACCGGCTGAGCACTGGTGCCATTGAGCCCGTCCTTGAGTATGGTTGAGG
>CAMDAX010000069.1 GCA_945888885.1 Nitrosovibrio sp. Nv4
CGCGCACGTTCTCCAGCGTGATTCCTCCCGATGCTTCCAGTATGGTTCGCCCACTTGTCAGTTTTTCAGTCAAAGCAACTGCACTGCGCAACTGGGCAAGTTCAAAATTATCCAGCAGGATCATCTCTGCCCCGGCAGCGAGCGCTTGATGCAACTGATCCAGTGTTTCCACCTCAATCTGGATGAATACCCCTGACGTGGCAATTTCCCTAGCTGCTTGCAAGGCTTGTGCAATACTGCCCGCAGCAATAATGTGATTTTCCTTGATGAGTATGCCGTCATATAGACCCAGACGATGGTTGACGCCGCCGCCACATTTGACCGCGTATTTCTGCGCAAGCCGCAGGCCCGGCAAAGTCTTGCGGGTATCCACGATCACCGCCCCGGTTCCGGCCACCACCTCCACGTAGCGCCGGGTTTGTGTGGCAACAGCAGACAATGTTTGCAGAAAATTCAGTGCGGGACGTTCTGCGGTAAGCAGCACACGCGCATTACCGTTTATTTCACACAACCTTTGTCCGGCATCAATTGCGTCGCCGTCCTGCGCAAACCAGCATATCCTGGTTTCCGGCGCAAGTTGCTGAAAACATGCTTCAAACCACTGGATGCCGCACAGTGTTGCCTCTTCCCGGCTGATGACATTGGCACTGGCAGCCTTCCCGGCAGGGACCAGGAGCGCCGTGAGATCGCCGGTGCCCACATCCTCGGCCAGCGCCCGGCTGACGTTGTTCCTGATTTCTGCTGCTAAATCCATCAGCTCTCCATGAAATTCGCTTACCATGCTTGTCGCGACAAGTTATTCTAACCGAATGCGATGAGGGAGGCGGCATGTCTGGCGCAATGGACCTAGTTTTTTACAGTTTTGGCACCCTGCTCGGCTTTGTTCTGATCGGGTTCATCATATTCTGGTTCTTTCATGATCTGACCCAGAAAAAGCATTCGATTCTGCGTAACTACCCGCTTATCGGGCATTTACGGTATTTTCTGGAAAAGCAGGGAGAATACTTCCGTCAGTATTTTTTTGCTGGCGACCGGGACGAAATGCCGTTCAATCGCGCCACCCGGACGTGGGTATACAAGAACGCAAAAAATGAAGTTGGTATCGTTGGTTTTGGCTCCACCAACGATCTGCGCGAACCCGGTTCGATAATTTTCGTCAATGCCGCTTTTCCGATACAGGAAGACGACCGATTGCCGACGCCATCGCTCATGATCGGCGAGGGTTACTGCGAGCATCCGTTCGATGCAAAATCAGTGGTCAACATCAGCGGCATGAGCTACGGTGCAATTTCTGCCCCGGCGGTGCAATCATTATCACGCGGCGCAGCAATGGCCGGATGCTGGCTGGATACCGGAGAAGGCGGACTTTCGTCTTATCACCTGGAAGGTGGCTGCGATATCATCATGCAGATTGGCACCGCCAAATATGGCATCCGCGATCAGGATGGCAATTTCTCACCCGAGCGGGCACGGGAACTTGCCAAAGTGGTCAAGGCGTTTGAAATCAAGCTCACCCAAGGCGCGAAACCGGGCAAAGGGGCCTTGCTGCCCGCCGCCAAGGTGACCGACGAGATTGCCGCCATCCGTGGCATTCGTGCGCATCAGGATGCTATCAGCCCCAACCGTCACCATGACATCGGCAATGTCGATGAGTTGCTTGACAAGATTGCTTATATCCGCGACCTTACCGGACGTCCGGTTGGGGTCAAAACCGCCATCGGTGGCTGGCATTTCATCAATGAATTGTGCGATGCGATAAATCGCCGTGGCCTCGAATACGCACCGGATTTTCTCGCTATCGACGGCGGCGAAGGCGGCAGTGGTGCTGCCCCGCAGGCGTTGGTTGACCACATGGGCTTGCCCATCGCCGAAGCATTGCCGCGAGTAGTGGATGCGTTGCTACAGGCGGATTTGAAACAGCGCATACGGGTGATTGCAGCGGGCAGATTGGTAACTTCGGCAAAAGCGGCATGGGCGCTGTGCGCGGGTGCGGATTTCATCAACACCGCGCGGGGTTTCATGTTTTCGCTGGGCTGCATCCAGGCCATGCGTTGCCATACCAATACTTGCCCGACCGGCATTACCACCCACAACAAGCGCCTGCAACGCGGCCTGGTGGTGGAGGATAAGTACCTGCGCGCCGCCAACTATGCCAGAAACATGAATAAGGAAATCGACATGATCGCGCACTCTTGCGGGTTACGCCATGCACGCGAATTGCGGCGCGAGCATGTGCGCATCGTGGAAACTGCAGGCAAAAGTGTGGCGCTCAACATTCTGCATCCGTATCCAGAAGTGCGGCAGCGAACGGATATTGCTTTGTAGTGCGTCTGTGGGGAGTCTCTAAAAATTCAAAATTCCAGACAAGACGAGGTGGAAACAAAAAAGTAGATGCAGCATATGATGGATACGTAAGAATACATTTTTATGAGCAACGAAATATTCTGACGAAATCTGAATTTTTAGAGGTGCCCTGTCGTTCATTTGTAGAGATAGCCTGCAATCCATTTAGTCACTCAACCAAAAAGGAGAAAAGCATCATGACAAGAATCGTAAAACGGGATCGTAGCAGCCCTTATCTGGTCACAATAGGTGCGGAAACAAAGTATATCTGTGGCTGCGGGCTTTCCAAAAACCAACCGTTTTGCGACGGCACACACAAGATTGCCAAGGATGAACCGACAGCTAAACTTTGTTGGTACGATGCCGATAATGTATGCCATGCGATGGAGGATGCCTTTCCCGCAATACCACTGCCGGCCGCATAATTAAATTGCATAACATCCATCCGCCCTCAAGCCAGGGGGCGGTATTTCTGCAGCGGAATAGCCGATGCCAATGTAACGCTGAAAAGCCGGTAGCGCTCAAGCGGCCTGCGCAGGTGTCAACGCATCGCGCAGCACCGCTTCGAGCAGGCGGCAGCTGTCGATTTGGGTGGTGGTGAGCTGGGCTTCCAGTTGATCGCACAGCGCCATCAGTTCATCCACCTTGGCGACGATGTGGTGTTGTTCGGCGAGAGGTGGAAGAGGGATCAGTGTCGATTTTATTTTCCCCCCATTCAAATTTGGCTGAGCACCACCCGCTGCCAGTTCACGTATCTCTTCGTAAATTTTCTGAAAATACAACTTCACATAGTTGCGATGCGCTATATCTTTGAGCTTCAAGACAATCGCCGCACACGCTTGGTTAGTCGTCGCCGCAATGCGGAGCTCGGAAATCTGCCCTCGTGTCTTACCCTGCCCATACATAGCGACAATCAGCGTACCTGGTGGATACAGCTTGAGGCCGGTCTCTTTCAGCGCTCGTTCAGAAACATGCTGAGCAGTTTGCGTTATGAACTGATTGCTAGTTTCACCGCTTGTAACCCATGGCGTGCCTGTCGGTGAATAGTATTCGGGTACATCCCGAGAAGGTGTGGTTCCAGAGCTCACTGCGGCGATCTGGTCAATCGTTGCCCACTCCCAAATAGCCGGAATGGGCTGCGAGTCGGCACCTGTCTGCGACTTGGCTATTCGTACTCCCAATCGCTTCAATAATTCTACAGCTAGTTCGTCGTTTGGGTCTTGAGGGACGAGGCGGCCACGCACGGCGAGGTTGAGGATGGTCTGGCGTAGTTGCTTGATGTGTTCGGGGCGGGTGGTAAGGCACGGCAGGTGGGCGAGGTGGAAGCGGGTAGCCTCGACAAAGGCTTCGACAGGCTCAGCCCGAACGGAAGTTGGTGCTTCCTTAATACCCGTTCGCCCTAAGCTTGTCGAAGGGTTAACGGCATAGCCGATGCGGTGCAGGCTGGCTGCCACCAGCCGGTCGCGCTGTGCTTCGCGTTCGTTCTGCGCCGCCTGCAACTGTTCGCACAACACCATCAGTTCATCGACCTTGGCAACGATGCGGTGTTGTTCGGCGAGGGGAGGGAGTGGCATAAACAGCGGATAAATATCCTTGTTGTTTATTTGTGGCACTGACGTGCCAGAGTTTAATTGCCAAAGATCAAAGCCACTGAACCAAAGCTGCAAAAACGCGGATGTTTCATGAAGAAATGGCCGCATCACCATGAGATTGCTGTCACATACGATCTCAACGTGTGTCACACGCTTCCGGTTTGTCGCAATAGCACCGCCTCTTTTAGGAAATACGATGCTGCCACGTTCAATGATCGAATCCGCATATTTTTCGCCAATAAATCTTGACGATGTAAATATCCCTTTATTATTTCCTGCAATACTTAAGTCAGATACCTTGACGTACGGAATTTCTCCATCTGGCTGATCGTCACCATATTCAATTGCAATGCCGCTTCGCAGATAAACGATCTCAGCAAGTTGCACGCTTTGCCAAGTAGATGGTAGTTTCACAGACGTATCGTCGCGCTCTGTAGACAACGATTTTTGCTCTCTTACCTTACCAACACGAATCAACCTCTCATTCACCACCTGAATTCGCTTGAGTAGTTCCGCTGCCGGTTCGTCGTTTGGATCTTGCTCCACCAGCTTGCCACGCACTGCCAGATCGAGAATAAATCGCCGCAGTCGAGCCACCGCGTCCGGCGCTTCGCTGATACGGTCAAAGTGTTGCAGTAGTCGTTGCGGGCTCATTGCGCGCGTGCCTTGGCCGTGAGCCGGTATTGCTGCGCCGGGCTGCGGGGCGAATCGGGTTGGGTCATTTCGATGAGTCCAGCGGCCAGTGCCGGGTTTAGATAGTTGTTTCTGAAAGTGGGCCGATGCTGCAAACCAAGCCGGGTCATCAGCTCCGCCGCCTTTAATGTTTTGGCGTCACGAAAGGCGGCGAGCAGCCGTTTTACTTGGTCGCTTACTTGGTCGCTTACTTGGTCGCTTATTTGGTTGATGAGTGCGACTTCACCCATGGCAGTGAGCAGGGCTTGCAGCATAAAAGTGACAAAGGGCTTTGCCTCGGCTGCGCTATCAGACGCCGCCAGCGCCTGGTAGTAAGCGGCTTGCTGTTCGCGAATGACGGTCTCTACCGGAAGGTAAGCCAGTAGCGGCCGCCAGCGGCTCAGGATCAGCGTTTGCCACAAGCGCCCCATGCGTCCATTGCCGTCGACGAAGGGGTGAATAAACTCAAACTCGTAATGAAAAACACAACTGGCAATGAGCGGGGACACTTCGCCGCGTGCCAACCAGTCGAGCAAATCGCACATCAAACCCGGTACCCGTTTGGCAGGAGGCGCCATATGTACCAAAGCTTCGCCGCGATAAATGCCCACCTTGCCGGTTCGGAACTGCCCTGCCCCATCCAGCAAGTCCGCCATCAAGTTGCCATGCGCCGCCAGCAGATCATCCACCGATGATGGCTGCCATTGGCTCATCTGCTCATAGGCGGCAAAGGCATTACGCACTTCCCGAATTTCACGCGGCTGGCCCAGCACCCGTTTGCCCGCCAGCACGGCGGTCATCTGTTCTACGCTCAAGGTGTTGTTCTCGATGGCCAGCGATGCTTGGATGGTGCGGATTCGATTACTACGTCTGAGCCTGGGTGAAAGCTCCCCGGTGGATACCGACCAGCGCCCCAAACTCTCGACGATCTCTTCGACCAGATGAAGGATGGTGGGCGTGATGCTAAAGGGGGGCTGGTAGCTGCTCATCGCAGCAGCGCCTCGGCCAGGATAGCCTTCAACTGATCACGTAGCGCAGCAGTTTTTGCTTCGTCGGCTTGCAGTTGGGCCAGCAGTTCTTCGGGTGCACCATGATCGGCGGCAACCGTGTGCGGATTTTTGAAATCCAGGTTGTAGCTGCGAGTCTTGATTTCATCGATGCCGATCTTCCACGCCTGTTCGGTTTCTTGCCGGTTCTCGCGCCCTGCCCCACCCCACCAATCGACACAGCCTTGCAGGTGCTCCACCTTGATCGGTCGAGTCATGGAGTAGGCTTTTTGCCCCTGCGGGATTTGGTGTTCATAAAACCAGATGTCTTGCGTCGGTTCGCCTTTTTCGAAGAACAGCAGGTTGGTGCCGATGCTGGCGTAAGGTTTGAACACGCTGTTGGGCAGGCGCACGATGGTGTGCAGGTTGCACTCTGCCAACAGGTGTTCCTTGAGCCGGGTTTTCACGCCTTCGCCGAACAGCGAGCCATCCGGCAATACGATGGCGGCACGACCACCGGGTTTAAGCAGGCGGATGAACAGGGCCAGAAACAGGTCGGCGGTTTCCTTGGTGCGGAAGTGGGCGGGGAAGTTGGATTCGATGCCGTCTTCCTCGCGCCCGCCGAAAGGGGGATTGGTAAGGATAATGTCTACCCGGTCGCTCTGGCCGTAGCTGACGTAGGGCCGCGCCAGGGTGTTGTCGTGGCGCACGAAGCTGGGGTCTTCGATGCCGTGCAGCAGCATGTTGGTGACGCACAACATGTGCGGTAATTGCTTTTTTTCCACAGCACGCAGCCCGGCTTGCAGGGCTTGTTCGTCTTCCACCTTTTTCACATAGCGCTCGCGCATGTGACGGATGGCGCAGGTGAGGAAGCCGCCGGTGCCGCAGGAGGGGTCGAACAGGATTTCACCCGGTTTGGGATCGATGCGATCCACCATGAAGGCGGTGACCGCACGCGGGGTGTAATACTCGCCCGCGTTGCCAGCGCTTTGCAAGTCGTTGAGCAGTTGTTCGTAAATGTCGCCGAAGTGCTTGCGCTCGGCCAAATCGTTGAAGTCCACGCCGCTGATTTTGTTGATGACCTGACGCATGAGCTGACCGGACTTCATGTAGTTGTAAGCATCCTCGAATACACTCTTCACCACGCGGGCGCGGCTGGCGTTTTTGCCGCTGGCGGACAGTTCCTTGAGTGCGGGAAACAACTCGGTGTTGATGAAACTGAGCAGCGCATCGCCGGTGATACCCTCCGGGTTAGCTGCCCAGGTGCGCCATTGATATTTCTCAGGGATGGGTGAGCGGTAATTGTCCTGCATCACTTCCAGTTGCTGATCCTGATCGTCGATGATCTTGAGGAAGAACATCCAGCAAAGCTGGGAGAGGCGCTGGGCATCACCATCGACGCCAGAGTCCTGGCGCATGATGTCTTGAATGGATTTAACGGCGTTTCTTGCGGACATAAATTAGGCGGTTTCCTGATAGAGCGCTGCTTGCAGTTCGTGAACGGCGTTCTCAAAGCTGGCTTTGCTGCCGAATTGTTTGATGAGTTGCAGCGGTGTGCCCATTTCGTTGAAAGGCGGGATTTCCAGCAGTTTGACGTTATCCAGCCCCGTGACCACGCCTTCATCCTGATACTTGGCCAGTAGCGCTTCGAGTATGGCGTGGGCTTGTGGGCCGTATTTGGTGAATATGTCGCGCTTCCTCACGTTGTTGGCACGTTCGCGCCGGGTTAGCGGCGGCTGGTCAAATGCAATGTGGCAGATGAGATCGAAGGGGTCGAGGTCTTTACCGATTTCTTCCAGCAACGGTTCGAGCAACAAGCCTTCTTCGGCCAGTTCCTCGATAACGGCTTCCTTGCGCTCGGCAGATTTCCAGCGGGCCAGGAATTTTTCCATGCTGGCATAGTGGGCACGGATGGCTTTGCGCGAGTAGTCGCGCAGGCTTTCAGTAATCAGCTTGCCGTTTTCGTCGAGGTATTCCACCCGCTCGGTCAGCACCGTGACCAATCTGCCTTTGATGTAATACTTGCCAACTGGCTCAGCGATGCGTGATGACAGCCGCATGTCCGGCAGTGCCGGGGCGTCCACAACGATTTCATCCGGCCCCGGCTCTGCTGGCAAATACCCCTCTTCTCCCGCCGTCAACAGGTCGGGGGGGATAACGGGGTCATCCTCTCCAGGCTTGTAAATCTGCACTGGTTCACCGTCAAAATCGGGGTCGGCAAAGTGGCTGGTGGCTTTGCGAAAATCGACCAAGGTGAAGTAGTACTTCTTGGTGTCTTCATGCACCCGTGTGCCGCGCCCGACGATCTGCTTGAATTCGGTCATGGAGCCAACTGCCCGATCCAGCACAATCAGGCGGCAGGTTTGGGCATCGACCCCGGTGGAAAGCAGGCGTGAGGTGGTGACGATGACCGGGTAGGTTTCTTCCGGATCGATAAATTTATCCAGCTCGGCGACACCCGCCGCATCGTCGCCAGTGATGCGCATGACATAGCGTTCATTCTTGAGAACGAGATCCTGGTTTTCAACAATCAGCGCCTGGCGCAATAACGCCGCGTGTTCGGTATCGACGCAGAAGATGATGGTTTTCTGAAAACGGTTGCCGCTTTGCTTGAGATAGTCGGAAACCCATTTGGCGACTCGCCGGGTGCGCGTGTCGATAACGATATTGCGGTCGAAATCCTTGAGGTTGTAGATGCGGTCGTCGATCACCTGACCTGTTTTATCGACCTCTCCCTTTTGCGGGCGGTAGCCTTCGACGTCGACGTTGAGATGTACCTTGATGACTTTATAGGGGGCGAGGAAGCCGTCGCTGATGCCCTGCTTGAGCGAATAGGTGTAGACCGGTTCGCCGAAATAGTGAATGTTTGAGGCGTACTCGGTTTCCTTGGGCGTGGCGGTCATGCCAATCTGGGTGGCACCGCTGAAGTAATCCAGAATTTCGCGCCAGGCGGAATCTTCCGCCGCGCTGCCCCGGTGGCACTCATCGATGACAATAAGGTCAAAAAAATCTGCTGAAAATTCCCGAAAAAGTTTCTGCCGCTCTTCCGGCCCGGTGAGCGCTTGATACAACCCGAGATATATCTCATAGGAGGTATCGATACGGCGCTTGCCGTCAACTGCAATAGTGAGTTCAGTCGTACTGCCGTCAGCGCGCTCAATGGTCTTGGCACTGGTGCTGAGTTTGGCCATAGTCGCACCGAAGGGGCGGAAGTCATTGACCATGGTCTGGTTGATGAGGATATTGCGGTCGGCCAGAAACAAAACGCGCTTTTGCTTGCCGATTTTCCAGTCGGACTTCCACAACCGCCAGATAATCTGAAAAGCGGTGTAGGTCTTGCCGGTGCCGGTAGCCATGACCAGCAACACCCGATCTAGCCCTTTGGCAATAGCTTCTACGGCGGCATTGATGGCGTTGCGCTGATAGTAGCGCGGCTCCTTGCCGCTGCCATCGTCATAATAGGGTTGCAGAATAATTTTTTCTTGCACGGGTGTCAGGTTCTTCCATTGCTGGTATTTCGACCACAGTTCGGCAGGGCTGGGGAATGCGTCCAGCGCGAGGCTGGTTTCGATTGCCGCGCTCTGGCCGGTGCGGTCATGGAAGACAAAGCCTTTGCCGTTGCTGGTAAACACAAAGGGAATTTGAAGTGTAACAGCGTAGTCGAGTCCCTGCTGCATACCATGACCGTCGGCAAATTTGCTTTTCTTGGCCTCGATCAGCGCGATGGGGATGTGATAGAAATACAGAATGAAATCTGCCTTCTTCGCCTTGCCCCGGCTAACCAACCTGCCGCGCACGATGATCCTGCCTTTGGTGAACGGTACCTGCCGACGAATCTGGGTCTCTTCATCCCACCCCGCCTGTTGCAGGGCTGGCGTGATGAATTTGACGCTGATGTCATCTTCGCTAAGTTGATTTTTGTTCATGACGAACGGTGACTCCTGTTTTTTCATTTGCCGTCTGTATCCGATGCATGGCCACTATCAAACAGTTTGCCCGGTATGGGTATCGCCGCCAAATTTCACATCCCTCGGTAGCCAGTTCTTATTCTGATGTCGTAGCAGATTCAAGGCGTAGCCACACGCACGCGCCCTTGCTCTCACGCTGGATCCTTTCCAGTTGCTGCGCATGGGCTTCCAATTCCTCAGCGCTGGCAGGCGGTACCAGCATTTGCAAGTTGGCTGGATTTATCGCGGCACCAAGCACTGGCGGCGGGATTTCCTCTTCCATCATCAGGCTTTCCTGCCCACGGGTCATGGCAAGGTAAATTTCCGCCAGCAATTCCGCATCCAGCAGTGCGCCGTGTAAGGTGCGCCGGGAGTTATCCACCTGATAGCGTTCACACAGCGCATCGAGATTGTTCTTCTTGCCGGGATGCAGATCCTTCGCCATTTTTAGCGTATCGGTGATTGTATGACAGTAGCTACGTAACGGTTGCAACTCAGCCAATCCCAGTTCATGGTCAAGGAAGCCTACGTCAAAAGGCGCGTTGTGCATGACGAGTTCCGCGCCGTCGATGAATTCCAGTAACTCCTGAGCAATGTCACGAAATTTTTGTTTGTCCTGAAGAAATTCGCTGGTTAGGCCGTGTACTTGTAATGCGCCCGCCTCGCTCTCGCGTTCGGGATTCAAGTAGTGGTGCAAGCGGCGTCCAGTTGGTCTCCGGTTGAGCATTTCGACTGCGGCGATTTCGACGATACGGTTTCCTAGCCTGGGTTCCAGGCCGGTGGTCTCAGTATCAAGAAAAATTTGGTGCATGAGTCGTCCATGTAAG
>CAMDAX010000070.1 GCA_945888885.1 Nitrosovibrio sp. Nv4
GTTGCATTATTCCACTGCGTTGCGTAGTATTCATTTCGGGCGCCGATGTTGTCTTTAGAACCTCCATCTTGCCAGTAATGGCCGCCCTTTTCTACCTCTTTTCGCTCCCAATTCTCCGGTTAATTCAGCTCAGGTGGGGGAGTTTTGCAAGAGCCTCACATATCTGCCATATGCTGCATCTACATTTTTGTTCTCGCCTTGTCTTGTTTAGAGCTTTGGATTATTAGAATCATGCGGATTCAAGTTCGAAGTACAACACATTGCCAATTCACCTTTATTGCATAAAGACCAAGGGGTTGATACTTCTGGCGGGGTCAAGGGCGGTTAAGCCGCGCCACGTGAGGTGCTTGCCCTTGATGCCGCCAGAGATATCGATCAAACTTAAAAAGGCAATGAAAACGCCTGTTGCAAGAGGTATTGCACTGCGAACTTGAATCTGCCGCATCTTAAAGACAGTTAACTGGTGGACAATAAAAAAACCATCCTGCAGGATGGTTTTTTTATTGTCCACAAATCCCCGAAAAATCGCCCGTCAAATTAGTTGCCGCCAGCCAAAACCATCCTTCTGATCAGCTATGCCAATCCAGTTTCTCTCGCAGCTTAAGCTGCTGCTCAGTGCGATTTGTGCCAGCAGCGGGGTATTATTTGTCCGGCTCAAATGAGCGGCGAAGATATGCTGCAGCCGACTGCAATCAAGATTTGCCAGGAGTTTCGCCGCAGCGGCATTCTCAAGATGTCCAAAACGGCCGCTGATGCGCTGCTTGAGGCTTGACGGGTAATCACTGTTCGCAAGCATCTGTGCATCATGATTGCACTCCAGCACCAGTGCATGGCACCGGCTCAAGACCGCTTCAATATGCGGGGTAGAGCAACCAGTATCAGTTAGTACACCCAAACGCAACGCGCCGTCACCAAATACAAACTGCGCTGGCTCATAGGCGTCGTGTGGAACCGGGTAGGGCTCTATCTCGATAGCATCGATAGCAAAACGCTGATGACTGTCAATGATGTTGACTTTCGGCAATACCGCAGATACCTTCTCCATACTGCGCAGGGTGCCATGCGTCAGCCACACTGGAATATTAAATTTTCGTGCCAGCCGCGCTACACCGCTGATATGGTCATCATGCTCATGCGTGACAACGATACCATCTATCATGCTGGGACCAAGATCTAGACGGGAGAGACGGGCAATTGTTTCTTTCAGGGTCAAGCCACAGTCCAGCAGCAATCTAGTATCTGCCACCTCGACCACTAGACTGTTTCCCTGAGAGCCGCTACCTAAGCAAGCAAAGCGCATTTGCGATATGAAAACTGGAACTACTTAAGCTGATCATACAACAAATTCAATATCTTGATTGCCGTAGTAGATTTTTCTGGGGTACCATCCTGGTTGAGCACTCTGACTTCGCTGCCTGCTTCTGCCGTACTCACCTGAATATGGTACTGATCCGGTTTGGCCGCGGCAGCAGCATCAGCTTCACTGCGCCAGAAAAAAAGTTTTGCCAACATACCTCCACCACCCTTGTCGTTATCTTTATCAGGATTGGTGTAGCGCACGAAGTAAATGCCTTTTGAACGGTCGCGATCTTCTACGGTAAAGCCAACCCGGTCGAGCGCCAACCCGACACGCCTCCATGAGCGATCAAATGCTTCGCTCAGTGTGAGAACTCCTCCGCGCCCACGGTCGATACGTGCACGCTCCTGACCACTACCTGGGCTAGTTATCGCCGTTCTAGCGCGCGCCTCCTCCACGCCAAAGCGCATCATCAGACGGGCAAGCATCTCTGCTTCCAAACTCTGGTCGGCAGGACGCGGCTGCCAGATGGTACGCGTATTACCTTCCAGCACCTCATCCATGCCACGGTGGCTAATATAAATTTCGGTAGTGCCCGCTTCACCTCGTTCCAGGCGAGTGCGGAATTTATCGCGCTGACCAGTCGAATATAAACTATCCAGGACTTTGGAGAGTATGCTGCGTATGATGTCTTGCGGAATATTGGCGCGATTTTCCGCCCAGTCGGTTTCCATCACCCCTGCTGCAGGTGTCTCCACGTTGATGATAAAACCCAGTTCCTGCCAGAATTCTTTTACTATCGGCCATACTACTTCTGGTTCACCCTTCACCACTAGCCAACGCTGAGTACCGGCACGCTCGATGCGCGCTCCAGAGTCATCCGGCGCGGGCAGAAGAGAAGTAGAACCGGCTCCAGGCTTACCCGTGCGCTCTTTGTTGTAGGCGGAATAAGTCGCACTTCCTGACGGACTGATATCGGGAACAATATAGCGTTCATCCGTGCCGGGTGCAGTCAAATCCGGCGGCACTTCCAGCGGCGGCAACTTGCCTGCCGACTTGTAGTCCATTTTCTTGCTTTCTGGCAACAGGTTCATCACGTTACACCCCGTCACTGCCAACGTCACCATCAATGCCATGTATGGCGTGACCGCTCTGCGCCATTTCATGTTAAATATCCAATTCTTCTGCAGCATGAATTCCGGCCTGACGCATCGCATCCCTGACAACCTGATGATACTGCGCCGATAACTGTGTCAACGGCAGACGTAGACTGGGGCCTATCAGTCCCATTTGTGCTAATGCCCATTTCACTGGAATCGGGTTGGCTTCAGTAAACAAATTCAGATGCAGCCCCAACAATTTATTGTTGGCCGCACGGGCAGCGGTCAGATCGGAGGCAAATGCTGCCTCACACATTTCATGCATTAGTTTCGGCGCAACATTGGCCGTGACCGAGATAACACCGTGGCCACCTAGCAATAACATTGCCAAGGCGCTGGCGTCATCTCCGCTATAAACTGCAAAATCTGCCGGGGCGCGGCGCAACAAGTCAGAACCACGTCCTATGTCGCCAGTTGCATCCTTAATACCAATGATATTCGAGATCTGCGCAAGCCGTAACGCCGTATCGTTGGTAATATCCGCCACCGTTCTGCCCGGCACATTGTACAGAATCTGTGGAATATCCACTGCTTCCGCCACTGCCTTGAAGTGTTGATACAGGCCTTCCTGGGTGGGTTTGTTGTAGTAGGGAACCACTGACAAGCTCGCGTCTGCACCGGCATCTTTGGCGAAAACCGATAGGTCTATGGCTTCTCGCGTAGAGTTTGCACCAGTGCCGGCGATCACTGGCACACGTCCGGCAGCATGCTCCACCGCGATACGGATCAGCAGATGATGCTCATTAAAATCGACTGTGGGGGATTCACCGGTAGTACCCGCCACCACGATGCCGTCAGTTCCCTGCGCCACATGGAAATCAATCAGTGCGCGAAAACGCTCCAGATCCAATTCACCCGTTTCGCTCATGGGCGTAACGATAGCGACCAGGCTACCTCTCATTACTACACTGCGCATGACAAGCTATCCGCTAAAAAAGTCGATATTTTACCTGAATCTTGCGCCTCCCAAAAATATTCGCTGCATCGTGCATCGACTAAGTCATCATTCCTGCCAATACCGTCTACATTCTCTGCCGTACACAGTACTCCACGCCCGCGCACCGAAAATTATGCCTTTGTAAATATCCATGCGCCATTACTGCAATCCACTTTAATTGTGTCTTTGGCGGCAAAACGGCCTTCGAGAATCTCTTTTGCCAAAGGGTTTTCGATTTGTGCTTGGATCGCACGCTTCAATGGGCGCGCACCAAAAATCGGATCGAAACCAGCTTGGGCGAGTTCCGCCAGTGCGGCTGCCGACACTTCCAGTTTCATTTCCAGCTTCGCCAGCCGTGCTTCCAGATATTGCAACTGTATCCGCGCTATTGACTGAATGTGTTTCTCATCCAGCGCATGGAATACCACTACCTCATCTATGCGGTTGATGAACTCTGGGCGAAAATAAGATTTTACTTCGCCCATCACCGCCAGCTTGATCACCTGATAATCATCACCAGCCATTTGCTGAATCATTTGCGAACCGAGATTTGAAGTCATCACGATCACCGTATTCTTGAAATCAACGGTGCGCCCCTGACCATCGGTCATGCGACCATCGTCCAGCACTTGCAGCAGCACGTTGAATACGTCAGGGTGCGCCTTCTCCACTTCATCCAGGAGAATCACACTGTAAGGTTTGCGGCGTACCGCTTCGGTCAAGCCGCCACCTTCCTCATAGCCGACATAGCCGGGTGGTGCACCGATCAGCCGCGCCACGGAATGTTTTTCCATGTATTCGCTCATGTCGATGCGAATCAGGTGATTTTCAGAATCGAACATGAAACCGGCCAGCGCCTTGCACAGCTCTGTTTTACCCACGCCGGTAGGACCGAGAAACAGGAAGGAACCATAGGGACGGTTTGGGTCGGACAAGCCGGAGCGCGAGCGACGGATCGCATCAGATACCAGACGCACTGCCTCGTCCTGCCCGACCACACGCTCGTGCAGCTTGTTTTCCATCTTCAGCAACTTGTCGCGCTCACCCTGCATCATCTTGGATACCGGGATGCCGGTCGCGCGGCTCACTACTTCAGCGATTTCCTCAGCACCGACCTGGGTGCGCAACAACTTGTTCTTTTGCACACCCCCTTCGGCCTCGCGTTGTGCAGCCTCTTTTAGTTTAGCTTCGAGTTGCGGCAGCTTGCCATATTGCAACTCAGCCACTTTCTCCAGCTTGCCTTCGCGTTGCAGTTTGATGATGTCATTTTTTACTTGGTCAATATCTTTCCTGACTTCCGCTGCGCCTTGCGCTGCACCTTTTTCAGCCTTCAGTATTTCTTTCAGATCATTTGATTCACGTTGCAATTTCAACAGCTCATCTTCGATTAACTGGATACGCTTTTTTGATGCTTCATCCTTTTCCTTCTTCATCGCTTCGCGCTCGATCTTGAGCTGAATAATGCGGCGATCCAATTTGTCGATCACCTCAGGCGTGGACTCACTTTCCATTTTCAAACGTGAAGCAGCTTCATCAATCAGGTCGATCGCCTTGTCAGGTAGAAAGCGATCGGTGATGTAACGATGCGAAAGCTCCGCCGCCGCGACGATAGCCGGATCGGTGATAACCACACCCGTGTGATGGGCTTCATATTTATCTTTCAAGCCACGCAAAATGGCGATGGTCGCTTCCACACTGGGCTCGGCCACCAGCACTTTCTGGAAGCGCCGCTCCAGTGCAGCATCCTTCTCAACGTATTTACGGTATTCAGCTAATGTGGTGGCGCCCACGCAATGCAATTCTCCGCGAGCGAGTGCGGGCTTCAGCATGTTGCCCGCATCCATCGCGCCCTCTGCCTTGCCTGCACCGACCATGGTGTGCAGCTCGTCGATAAATACGATAGTCTGACCTTCATCCTGCACCAATTCCTTGAGCACACTCTTCAGACGTTCCTCGAACTCGCCGCGATACTTCGCCCCAGCCAACAATGCCGCCATATCGAGGCTTAACACCTTCTTGCCCTTGAGTGATTCTGGCACTTCACCGTTAACGATCCGCTGGGCCAGGCCTTCGACAATGGCGGTCTTGCCCACCCCGGGTTCGCCGATTAGAACTGGATTGTTTTTGGTGCGCCGCTGCAATACCTGGATGGTACGGCGGATTTCATCATCACGCCCGATCACCGGATCGAGCTTGCCCATACGCGCACGCTCAGTGAGATCGAGTGTATATTTTTTCAGGGATTCCCGGCTGCTTTCAGCTTCGGCGCTACCCACATTCTCGCCACCGCGCACTGTGTTGATGGTCTGCTCCAGCGCTGCACGATTGGTGCCATGCTGCTTCAGCAGCGTACCGGTTTCACCCTTATCCTGCAGTGCTGCCAGCAGAAACAGTTCTGATGCGATGAACTGGTCGCCACGTTTTTGTGCTTCCTTGTCGGCCAGGTTGAGCAGATTACCAAGTTCGCGTGAGGCGCTGATTTCTCCGCCAGTACCCTCCACTTTCGGCAGGCGCTGGGTACTTTTCTTCAGCGCATCACGTAGCGGGGCAACATTGGCGCCGGAGCGTTGCAGCAACGAAGCCGTACCCCCATCCTCCTGCTGCAATAGCGCCAGCAGCAGGTGCTGTGGCTCAATATATGGATTGTCCTGACCAACCGCCATACTCTGCGCATCGGCTAGTGCCTGCTGAAATCGGGTAGTTAGTTTGTCAAAACGCATGAAACCCTCCATTAGGTAATTGCTGACTACATGGGGGGACAGTGGAGAATTTCAAGAGCGCGCCGCACTCCGTACGAGACGAGTGGCGAGTTTGAGAAACGGGATTAAGCAACCCTATATAGAGCGCTTCTAATAATGTCCAGATTTCGCATAACTCTCGAACCTGGTGTATTCGCCAAGGAAGGTGAGGTCAATTTTACCTATGGGGCCGTTACGCTGTTTACCAATGATGATTTCGGCAATCCCCTTGTCTTGTGTTTCGGGATTGTAGACTTCGTCGCGATAGATGAACAAAATTAAGTCTGCATCCTGTTCGATGGCGCCTGACTCGCGCAAATCCGACATCACCGGGCGCTTGTTTGGACGCTGCTCCAGGCTGCGGTTCAATTGCGACAATGCGACTACTGGCACTTGGAGTTCTTTTGCCAGCGCTTTCAGCGAACGTGAGATTTCAGAAATTTCGGTGGCACGGTTTTCACCCTGACCACTGGCGGACATCAGCTGCAAATAGTCCACCACGATCAAGCCAAGTCCACCGTGTTGGCGGTGAAGCCGCCGTGCTCTCGCCCGGAGTTCCAGGGCATTCAATGCCGCACTTTCATCGATGAACATGGGTGCATCGTTCAGCTTGCCCAGCGCATGGGTAAGCTTGGACCAGTCCTCATCCTGCAAGCGACCGGTACGCACCTTGTGCTGATCCAACCTGCCTACCGATCCCAGTAGCCGCATTGCCAACTGCGTCCCTCCCATTTCCATACTGAATACCGCTACCGGTTTTTCCAACACCAGCGCCACATGCTCAGCGATATTGAGCGCGAACGCAGTCTTTCCCATGGATGGCCTGCCGGCGACGATAACCAAATCACCCGGCTGGAAACCGGAGGTCTTCTGATCAAGATCGTGAAATCCGGTAGCAATGCCGGTAACATCGCTGGGATTATCCTGATTGTAGAGCGTCTCGATACGCTCCACTACTTGCTTCAGGAGTGGCTGAATATCGGTAAAGCCTTGTTTCCCGCGCGCCCCTGCCTCGGCAATTTCAAATACCTTGGCTTCAGCTTCATCCAGCAAATTCGCCGCAGAGCGCCCTGCTGGGCTGTACGCTGAGTCTGTAATCTCCGATCCAATCCGGGCAAGCTTGCGCATGACCGAGCGCTCCCGCACGATTTCCGCGTAGCGGCGGATATTGGCTGCAGATGGCGTGTTCTGTGCCATTGTACCGACATAAGCCAGTCCCCCAACGCTTTGCAGCTCTGCTGAAATCTCCAATGACTCAGCGACGGTTACCACGTCTGCAGGTTTGTTGTGCTCAATCAGTTTGCAAATATGCCGATAAATGAGACGGTGGTCCTGCCGGTAAAAGTCATCCTCAGTGAGAACATCGGCCACCTTGTCCCAAGCATGGTTGTCCAGCATCAACCCACCCAATACCGACTGCTCAGCTTCCACTGCATGCGGTGGCGTCTTGTAGGATTCAAGCGGATGATCGCTGCTGACAGTAGAGAGGATCTGAACCATGGAATACGAGTAGAGTGACGAGTAATGAAACGAAATAATTCTACCATCAGCCGGTGCAGGAAAAAATAAAAAAGGGCTGTTATCAGCCCTTTTTTATTACTCGGCTGAAAACATGTTCAAGTTGCGATTTCGCCCAACACCGATACCGTGATATGCGCCAGTACATCGCTATGCAAGGCGACAACCAACGGATGGTCACCCACCTGTTTCAATGGCCCCTGCGGCATACGGATCATGGCTTTCTCGACCTCAAAGCCCTGAGCCTTGAGCTCGTCCACAATATCCACGTTGGTAATTGAGCCGAACAGTTTGCCGTCTATTCCGGCTTTCTGGGTAATTTGCACCATCAGCCCTTCCAATTTGGCTGCACGCGCCTGAGCAGCAGCCAGAATATCCGCCTGAGCTTTTTCCAATTCGGCACGTTTTGCCTGAAACTCGGCCACAGCGGCTTCGGTCACCCGCTTTGCTTTGCCCTGTGGGATCAGGAAATTTCGCGCATAACCATTTTTTACCTTGACCACATCACCCATCTGGCCAAGATTGGTAACTTTTTCCATCAGTATGATTTGCATGCTGTCACTCCTCAGTGCAGGTCGGTGTAAGGCAGCAGCGCAAGGAAACGCGCACGCTCAATGGCAACACCCAACTGGCGCTGATAATGAGATCTGGTACCGGTAATACGAGCGGGAATAATTCTGCCGTTTTCATTGATGAAATCTTTCAATATCTCAACGTCCTTGTAATCCACGGTCTTGATGCCTTCTGCAGTAAAACGGCAGAATTTCTTGCGTTTGAACAGAGGCTTTGCCTTCTTGTCCTTATCTTTATCTTTGCTATCTTTGCGTCTTGAGATAAAACGAGCCATGATTTTTTCCTATTTCCCGATTAAATGATATCTACGTTATTTACATGCAATGCCAGTTGCGTACTCATGCGGCTTTTTTTTGCCAGAAATCCAGTCAGCTTTACTGTGGCACCAGTCTCGATGCCGGAGATGGTTTTAGCCATCTGCGCCAGTGCTACCGCAAAAATTTCACATTCCACCTGGCGCGGCAAGCCTGCTTCCATTTGACGGGAGACGTGACTGATTTTAAATTCAGCCACCGCCACTCCTGTCGGGGTGTAACGCAGTTTACCGATTTCAGCGATCCTGCCGCAAATTATCGTCTGGTTGCAATCCAATTAGCTGACCCAGCTTAAGGTTAGGCAATGCTAGTTTCTCTAGCTTCCTCTACTGCCAGTGAAACCGCCACTGGCCTTTCTTCGCGCATCATTGGCGAAGCTGTAGTCACCGGGCCGTCCATTCTGATGGTCAGATGACGCAATATTGCATCGTTGAATTTAAAAGCATGATCCAGTTCGTCCAGGGTTTCCTGATCACACTCAATATTCATCAGCACGTAATGCGCCTTGTGAATCTTCTGAATCAGATAGGCGAGTTGGCGGCGGCCCCAGTCTTCCAGACGGTGAACCTGGCCATTCTTGACAGTCACTATGTTGCGGTAACGTTCAATCATCGCGGGCACCTGCTCGCTCTGATCGGGATGAACAATGAAAACTATTTCGTAATGTCGCATGCAGTTTCCTTATGGGTAAAGCCTCCCGTGATACGAACACAGTGAGGCAAGGGTTTGACCCGGCTGCTCATACCCCAAGGCATGGACATACAGGTTAGGAGGCCAGTATTCTACTGAATTAACGAAAAAATATCAAACGTACTTGAAGCGTGAAACTGTCAAAAATAAAGCAGAAATTAAAATTCTGCCTTTTCCTGCATTCTTATATTCCAGGGCGCCTCTAATTATTCAGAGACTTTAGGCCGCATCTGCCGACGGGTCTCAAACAGACAAATGCCCGCGCTGACCGAAACATTGAGACTCTCGATACTGCCCAGCATGGGGATGGCGACCAGTTGATCGCAGGTTTCACGGGTGAGTCGCCGCATGCCCTCTCCTTCCGCACCCAGTACCCAGGCGATAGGGCCGTCCAGCTTAACGGAGTCAAGGCTACTGTCCGCATCAGCTGCAGTCCCAATGATCCACAAGCCACGCTGTTTTAACTCCCGCAAGGTGCGGGCCAGGTTGGTGACAGCGATATATGGTACGGTATCGGCAGCGCCACTCGCTACCTTGTGTACCGTGGCATTGAGCCCCACAGCACGGTCTTTCGGCGCGATTACAGCATGAACGCCAAAGGCATCCGCCACCCGCAGACATGCTCCCAGATTATGCGGATCCTGAACACCATCCAGTACCAGCAGCAGTGCCGGTTCCATGAGAGTATCAAGCACATCCTCGATGTCCACATGACTGCGAGTAGCGTCTATGTTTGCCGCCACACCTTGATGGCGGGCACCACCTGCCATACTGGTAAGTCTGGCACTATCACATAAGATCAATCGAACGTTCTGCGTTTCGACCATTTTCGTCAGATCACGTGCGCGCTGGTCGCGGCGAGTGGAGTCGAGAAAAATTTCCTTGATGCTATCGGGATTTTGCCGCAAGCGGCTGGTGATGGCATGAAAACCGAATATAAGACGGATATTGGACATTTTATAAAAAGACTTGGCTTGGTAAGGAGAACACATTTCTTGCACCAAACATCTCATCCAGCAGGATCAAGATGTTTTGAATCCGTGCAGGTTTAAAAACGGTATCCGGATTGCAATTCTATTCGCCCTTCCCAGCCAGCACGAAATCAATCTTGCTGG
>CAMDAX010000071.1 GCA_945888885.1 Nitrosovibrio sp. Nv4
GAATGGTCGTTCCATTCCAAGAAGTTGCAACGCAGCCATGTGCCGCAAAAACCGTGCAATCTGCCCGGTAGCGAATTCACCCAGAGGATGAAGGCCAAATACTGCAAAAAATTATTATGTGTCATGGTGTTAAATTAAAAAACGAGCGGTCAACTGCCGGATTTAGGATCATAGATCGCTCCATCGTTGCGCTGGATCCTGGCGATAAAATAGAGTAAGTTGCTCATAAACTTCCGGGAAGTACTGTTTTATCGGCAGCGGCATTTCGAAAAATACTTCACTTAATACAGCGAAAAATTCTGCCGGATTTTCGGCGGCATAGGGATCAATAACGGTTTCTTCACCGGTCTCTACCTGTCTGCAGAAATCAGTATAAGCCTTGCTGAACGCATAACTCCATGTTTGCCGGCTCATGCCCTGATGTAGCACAGGATAGCCATTGGCATTTCCATTCAGCATGTCAAGTTTGTGGGCAAATTCGTGTATCACGACGTTATATCCCGGTTCTGTACCAATGCCATCGGCATCCTCCCACGAAAGAATCACCGGCCCAGCCGGCCAGGATTCTCCGCTCACTGGTTCGCGTGTGCGATGCACTATGCCGTTCTCGTCGGTGTATTCATAGTCGCGGATAAATTCGCCGGGGTAGACAACGATCTCGACCCAATCGTCGTAGTAATCCAAAGTGAGATTCAGTATCAGGATACAGGCCTGCGCCGCGATTATCACGCGCATTGGTTCGGTGATCGCGAGGCCGCCCGCTCCACTGATTTGTTTGGTGTGAAGAAAAAGCGTAACAATTTGACGCAAGCGCTCAAGTTCATCCGGAGTCAGGCCGCGCAGAAATCGCAGCCGTTTCACTACTCCTTGCCAGAGATTATCCGGCACGAGCTCATGTGTGAGAATGCGATATTGACGCCAGGTTTTGAAATTCCAGGACATTGCACTTCAGGATCAAGCTTCGCCGGGTTCCGGTGCTGGTTTGCTTTCCACTTGCGGCACATCCAATTCCACTGCCTCAATCTTGGCAAAGCGTTGACTGATTTTTCGGCTGGAAATATGCACTTCCTCCACATCCTGATTGGCCAAGCGAATATGCTCAGCGAGTTTCTTCATACGTTCGTCAAAGCGCCCAAAATCCTTGCCGAGTCCGGATAGTTCATGCTTAATAATATGTACCTGCTCGCGTGTTTCCACATCCTTCAACACCGCGCGCGCAGTGTTCAGTACAGCCATTAGAGTAGTGGGCGAGACTATCCATACCCGCTTCTGCATAGCGTAATCCACCACATCGGCAGGGTAAGCATGGATCTCGGCGAACACCGCTTCTGCCGGGACGAACATCACTGCACCATCGCAGGTTTCTGGCGGCAGAATATATTTTCCAGCGATGTCGTCTATGTGCTTTTTCACATCTGCTCTAAATTGTTTTTGCGCCAGCGCCCGATCGGTATCGTTTGTATCGCGCTCATACATGCGATGATAATTTTCCAGCGGGAATTTTGAATCCACTGCAACCATGCCGGTGGGAGATGGCAGATGCAGCACACAATCGGCACGGTTTCCGTTGGAAAGCGTGTGCTGCATCGCGTAAGTTCCAGTTGGTAAAATATTGCGTACCAGCGCCTCCAGCTGCACTTCGCCGAATGCGCCGCGCGAACGTTTGTCGCCGAGCAATTCCTGCAAGCTCAACATGTTGGTGGTGAGGCCGTCTATTTTTTTCTGTGCCTCATCGATAGTCGCCAGCCGCGTCATTACGCTGATGAAAGTATCGTTGGTCTTTTTGAATCCCTCATCGAGACGTTCGGTAACCTTTCCGCTGATTTGATCGAGCCTTCCTTCCACCATGCTGCGTAACTGTTCAGAAGTCTTGCTCAACATCTCGGATAGCCGGTCACCCTGATTCGTCAGCCCTTCATGCGCATCCTTGAGCATTTCACGGTGCTTGTCTTCTATTAGCTTCGCCTGTTGCGACAACAATCCACGTATCACCGCCGAGAGTAGGCCAATCCTGATCACCAGAAAAGCCATGGCAAGCATAACGGCGGCAGAAATAATGATCAGTAAAATTTCAGGTCTCATGTTGTAAAGTATACTGTGGTTAATTTTCCAGGTGTGAATCACTTACAGTTGCGCGCTGGCCGCAGCTATCAGCGCCATTTTTTCTTTCCTGTCCATCTGCTTGATTGCATATTCCCGCTTACCTGCCGCCGAACGCGTGTCCTGCTTTTCCTGGTAGACGAGAATTACCGGGCGTCGGGCGCGCGTATAGTTGGCGGCCAACTCATTACTCGAATTATGCTCTGCCACGCGCCGTACCACGTCCATGGAAATGCCGGTGTAGAGGCTGCCGTCCGCACAGCGCACCATATAAACATTCCATGTATCTATCATGGTCAATGATTCAAGTCCGCGCCACTGCTATTTTGCGGCAGTTGACGCAGGTTAGCCAGGCGCGCCAATCCGAAATGAATGAAGGCCAGCGCCGTCAGTACTGCGGCAAACAGATTCAGAAATGGCACAAATTGAAGCAAACCAGTCAACAACCCCAGACCCCACCATGACGATCGGTACGTATACAACAGGGTTTTCAGCTCCTCCCGGCTGGCGTGTTCTGCCAGCGCATCATATCGAAACAAACGCTGGTTTAGATACGTTGCAGCAATAAAGGGAACCAGCACCCCTGCACCAATTAGCCACAACGGCAGAATAAATACCCAGATAGCGCTAAAAATGCCGATGGCAAGTAGAGCGTTAAGCAGGCTGCCAACCATGCCACCGCCATGTTCGCGTTTGAGTTGCGGATAATCACGTTCGGCTACCAGACGGATCAGCGCCGGCATGGCGAACAAAGCGGTAATCACCAGCGCGGTAATAAAGACCAGCGGCACGAACAGCAGTAGATGCGCAGTGGCCTGGATGCCGTACGCAACCCAACGCGGCTCCACGCCTTCGAGCCAGGTTTGAATGCCGATAGCGGTGAGGCCGCTGGCGATCCATCCTGAGAAAGTGTCCCAGAAACTCACACCCAGAACCAGCCACAACAATACCGCTGCCAGAATTGGCCAGATCACAGTCCATAGCACCTCCAGCCGGAACAAGTCGCGGAACGCACGTATCAGCGCATCGAATATCGGGGTCATAGTTTATCTTTGCAGGGCGTTGTGCAGATATAATGGATGGTAATTTCAATGTCACTATCGAGCCTATTATAGGCCTATAAAAATGCGGGTGATGTCGCGGTAACCTGACTGACGAGAGTTTATTCAGATGACTGAAACCAATGTCTTCTTGCCAATTGATTAGTATCCACTCAGTGGACAGTGGCGCAGAGCAACGGCGATCATCCCTTTCAGCAGTTGAGTTGGGCAGCGATTTTTTAAGTGGTGTGGTAACTAAGGAATTAAATCTATCTCCTTTACTCTCAAGTTATGCTAGCGTATCGTCCATTTATACTACAGAATAAATTACATGATCTCTCCTCGAATAAGCAGGATGTATGGCGAGCGCTGAACAACTCAAGGCTCTTTTGCAATCGCATCTTGACGGTGATGAGGCACAGTTTTATTCGATTGCCATGCAACTGGCCGCCCATGAGGCCAAGCTCGGTCACGGGAAGTTGGCCAAGGAACTACGCGATCTCATCGATATGGCCAAGGAGCAAAGCCAGAGAGGCCAAAATCAACCCATTCCCCTGGCAAAACCCAGAGGCGAGCTGTCCGGTCTCCTTGCAGTTACTTATCCGAAGCTCCGCATGTGCGACATGGTCTTATCCCCATTGGTGGCCAGACGTCTCCAGAGGTTGATCAAGGAACACACGCAAATTCTAAAACTTCGTACCCATGGGCTAACTCCACGCAAGAAGCTCTTACTTGTGGGCCCCCCGGGGACGGGAAAGACACTCACCGCATCGATCCTGGCTGGCGAACTCGGGCTACCACTTTTTGTGGTACGACTTGACAGTCTGATGACAAAATACATGGGGGAAACGGCGGCCAAATTAAGGCTGATCTTCGATGCGATCCAGCAGACGCGGGGCGTTTATTTATTTGATGAATTTGACAGCATAGGTTCTCAGCGGGGACTAGCTAACGATGTGGGTGAAATCCGCAGAGTGCTCAGCAGTTTTCTGCAAATGGTCGAACAGGATAGCTCCGACAGTTTACTAATTGCCGCGACCAACCACCCTGAGTTGCTCGACCGAGCTCTGTTCCGCCGATTTGACGACGTCATCGAATACCAGTTGCCAGGAAAGGAGGAGATTGTTGCGACGTTGAGGGCCAAGCTGGCAATGTTTAAAACATCCCGCATCCAATGGAACAGGGCTGCCGAGGCTGCTACTGATTTGAGTTTTGGCGATATTACACGAGTTTGCGCGGATGCTATCAAGGACATCATCATCCACGGCAAAGATAAGGTTACCCATGCGGACTTGTTACGTTCCATCCAAGAGCGCAAGGCCGTGCCCCGAAAATAGCAACGATATTGAAGCAAAAATATGGCCGAAAAAAACAAGAATCGCTTACCCCATTTACTCGTTAGAGACACTGCCACTACCAGCCTCTACACCCGTCCCAAGTTGAATGTCAGAGTCCCCGGTTTGAATCTCCCTGAAAGAAACAGGGCACAACACGCCGAACGCCTCATCATGCAGATCGAACAAGCCCAAGAGCAAGAAGCAAACATTATTCAGGAACAAAAGGCATTTGGGCTGGAGGTCGGAAACGGAATCTATCTCTCCTTCGAGAGTGAAGCGTCCTTTGACTTAAAATTCGGGAGTCTCGAATTTCAGAGCAGCGGCATTGAATTATGCTCCATCAAACAGCTCGGTGAGAAACTCATGGCGACAGTGTTTGTTCCCGAAGGGAAATTAGCCTACTTCCTAAAAAAGATCACGCAATACCGTGACGAAGAAACCATCCCCCGGTCGCCAGACAAACTCACGAAACCTAAAAATAAGGATCTCGTCGAAAGTATCTCCGCCATCAAGCTCGCTGCTTTGCGGGAGTTATGGATGGACGATGCAGAGCTCTTTCCTCAAGGGAACGAAATTATCTGGTGGGAAGTCTGGCTGCGACACTCAGACGTAGTGGATTATGAAAATTTTCTGCGGCAACATGCACCGCAACTGGAGATGACTGTCAGCGAAGAAGCTATTCATTTCCTCGATCGAACCGTCCTGCTCGTTCATGGCACCAAAGAGCAGATGACTCGCTCTATTAACCTTCTAGGTTCCATTGCCGAGGTACGAGGCGCTAAGGAAACCGCAGAGTTTTTCACCGGCATGGGTCGGGCTGAACAAAAGAACTGGATTGATAATGCCCTAGCCCGTCTTAAAGTGGCGCCCGACGATGCTCCGAGGGTGTGTCTGCTGGATACGGGATTGAATGAGCAGCATCCATTACTCCAATCTGTCGCCGATCCCGCTGATATGCATTCCTACAACAAAGCCGCATGGGGTACTGATGATCGTTTTGGGCATGGGACACCCATGGCAGGGTTGGCTGTTTACGGCGATCTTACCGTAGCGTTAGCACACAACGGCCCCATTGAACTCACCCATCGACTGGAATCCGTCAAAATCATTCCTGCACCCAGCGACCACAACGACAAGCGACTCTACGGCGCTATCACCCGTGAAAGTATAGGTCGCGTCGAAATTAACCCGAACCGGCAGCGCGTTTATTGCATGGCAGTCACCACTCCGGATGACCGGGATCGTGGCAGGCCTTCGTCTTGGTCAGCGACTGTCGATGCTTTGGCATCAGGGTATGAAGATGAGCAAAGCCGTCTCATCATTTTGTCGGCAGGCAATACCGATTCTGCTCAGCGACACCACTACCCAGACAGCAGTCTCACTGATGAAGTGCACGATCCGGGACAAGCCTGGAATGCACTCACTGTTGGTGGGTACACTGAAAAAGTGTGGTTGGATACAACTCGATACCCTGGCTGGCAACCCATTGCCCCTGCCGGTGATCTATCTCCGTCCAGTTGTACTTCTATGGAGTGGGTAAAAAACTGGCCGATTAAGCCGGATATTGTTATGGAGGCCGGCAATATGGCGATCAGCCCGCATGATGGGACAGCCGACTATATCGACGATGCCTTGCAACTGCTGAGCACGGGCCATCAATTCGCTCTAGGTAAGTCGCTCATCTCCTTCGGCGACACCAGCGCTGCGGCGGCGCTCGCCGCCCGACTCGCCGCCATGGTGCTGGGCCAATACCCAGATTACTGGCCAGAGACCGTTCGTGCTCTCATTGTTCATTCAGCGCAATGGACCGAGGCCTTGAAATCACGATTCAACCCCCTTGCGGACACAGGATCATTACCGCCAGTTATTGCGCTACTGCGGCTACGGTGTCCCCAACACGGACGATTTGTTCTGGAGCACCCAAAGCGCCTTGACGTTGATTGCTCAGGATAGCCTGCAGCCTTTTTTCAAGGACGGCAGTCAAATCAAGACTCGTGACATCAATCTTCATTCCTTGCCATGGCCAACCGAAGCATTGCAAGCGCTCCCTGAAGAGACTAGGGTGGAGATGAAAGTAACGCTTTCCTATTTCATCGAGCCCAATCCGGGCGAGCGAGGTTGGGTCAACAAATACCGTTACGCCTCTCATGGGCTTCGGTTTGATGTTCGCAGGCCGCTGGAAAGCCTAGAAGCCTTTCAGCAGCGCGTTAACCAACAGGCGCGGGACGAAGAATCAAGTCGTCGTACGGTCACGGAATCCGGTAAATGGGAATTAGGTGAAAATTTGCGAAAACTCGGTTCGATCCACTCCGACACTTGGCATGGCAGCGCTGCGGAACTCGCAGAACGGGGCTACATCGCCGTGTATCCCGTGCTCGGTTGGTGGAAAGAACGGGCAAACTTGCAACGTTGGGGTAAACGCGCCCGCTATGCATTAATCGTTAGCATTAAAACATCCGGTGTTGAGACTGATATTTACACACCTATTGCTGACCAAATCGCCGCACAAATTGTTATTTAGAATCGAATAGATGACCTGGCTTATTTCAATAAATTTGGTTAAAATCACCGTCTTTAGACGGTGATTTTGATTTTAATATGTTGAATCATGCGTGTTTAGCTTGGTGCGGTTAAACGACTTTAGTCGTTTGCATCCAAGCTGCGCTAACCCACCTACTTTTGGTAGGTGGTAGTTTAGTCATTTAAGACGTTAGGAGAAAAAGGCGCGGGCTATGTCTCCAGCCAAGTATCGAGTTGCGGGCGCAATTGTTCCAGCGGGCAGTAACCGTTGGCGAGCAGGCTGTAACCGGTCACGTTCTGTACGATCACGGTGGGAAAAGCATGGATGCCCCATTGCCGGGCTTTATGAAAATGGGCAAGGGTCTGGTTCTTTGCTGCATCGGATTCGAATATCTGCAAGAAGTGTTGTGCGTCTACTCCCACGCTGACGGCGAGTAGTGCCAGCACATCGGGTTTGGTCACATCTGCTTGTTCAACGTAGAAAGCAGATTGAATTGCCTTGAAGAAGGGGAATATTGTTTCTGGGTTGATTGTGGAGATTGTCACTACGGCGCGACTGGCGGGCTCAGTGTCATAGATAAATCCTTCCGGCATTGCGCCTTCAAACCGAAACGGTTGCCCCGTCCGGTGTTGTACAGCCTGCCAGTGGTGCAATATTTCTTCACGCTGCACTGATCCCATTGGTATTCTTGTCCCAGGGCGCAATCCGCCCAGTACCAGTTCCACATTCAGGTGGTCACGGTAATCCTGCCGGATCGCTTCGATCACCGGCGCGAACCCCCAGCACCATGAGCACATGGGGTCGGCGAGATACCAGAGAGTCTTTCCGTTCATGGCAGGATAGCTTCACCCAGCCGGTTTTATTCGACTGGTGGAAGAGGGCAGAGCGCCACATCGGCGGCACTGGTGTGGATCAAGTGTCAACAACTTGGCTGTCGACGGGTGGTGACACCCAGATTACGCAGCGACGCGCGAGGCCTTCTTGCGATCGTGTTCCAGCAGATAACGCTTGCGGACACGGATGGTCTTGGGGGTGATTTCTACCAGCTCATCGTCGGAGATAAATTCGATCGCAGACTCCAGTGTGAGTAGGATCGGCGGGGTTAGTGTTACGGCTTCGTCGGTGCCTGATGCGCGTACGTTGGTCAGTTGCTTGCCCTTGATCGGATTGACGACCAAGTCGTTGTCACGGCTGTGTATGCCGATCACCATACCCTCATACAAACGGTCGCCGGGGCTGACGAACATGCGTCCGCGTTCCTGCAATTTCCACAGTGCATAGGCCACCGCTTCACCCTGTTCGGCAGAAATCAGCACGCCGTTCCTACGCGAGGCTATTTCCGGCCGTACCGGCGCATATTCATCGAAGACATGACTCATGATGCCAGTGCCGCGTGTCATGGTCATGAAATCGGATTGGAAACCGATCAGGCCACGTGCGGGAATGCGATAATCCAGTCGAACGCGTCCGCGCTCGTCGGAAACCATATCCTGCAAATCGCCACGCCGTGCACCCAGTGCCTCCATCACTGCACCCTGATTGGCTTCTTCTACCTCGACGGTAAGCATTTCAAACGGCTCGCACTTGACGCCATCTATTTCACGGATTACCACGTGTGGACGCGATACAGCGAGTTCATAACCTTCGCGCCGCATGCTTTCGAGCAGAATGGTAAGGTGCAGTTCACCGCGTCCAGAAACCAGGAACGAATCGGTGTCGCCAGTGTCTTCCAGTTTCATCGCAACGTTGGTAAGCAATTCCCTTTCCAAGCGTTCGCGCAACTGGCGGCTGGTAACAAATTTTCCTTCCTTGCCGGCAAAGGGTGAAGTGTTCACCTGAAAATTCATGGTTAGTGTGGGTTCGTCCACCGCAGGCATCGGTAATGCTTCGGGCTGGTTGATATCGGCCAAGGTGGCGCCGATGCAGAGTTCCTCAATACCATTGACCAGCACAATATCACCTGCCAGCGCTTCATCCAATTGCACTCGCTCGATACCGCGAAAACCCAGTACTTGATTGACCTTGGCTTTCTTCGGCGTATTATTTCCTGCCAGCACCATTACCTCCTGGCCGGGTTTGAGACGTCCACGGCTGATGCGACCGATGCCAATACGCCCGACAAAACTGGAATAATCCAGCGCACTGATTTGCAGTTGCAGCGGTTCATCGGGATTGCCGACGGGCGCATGCACATGCTTGAGTACGGTGTCGAATAGCGGACGCATATCGGTGTTGGTCTGTTTCAGATCCAGCATGGCATAACCGTTAAGCGCTGAGGCATAAACCACCGGAAAATCCAATTGTTCTTCGGTCGCGCCCAGTTTGTCGAACAAATCGAAAGTACGGTTCACCACCCAGTCAGGGCGCGCGCCATCGCGATCAACCTTGTTGATCACCACGATCGGACGCAGCCCCAGTGCCAGCGCTTTCTTGGTGACAAAACGTGTCTGTGGCATCGGGCCTTCAACAGCATCCACCAACAACAGCACACCGTCCACCATCGACAGCACGCGTTCTACTTCACCGCCGAAATCAGCATGGCCGGGCGTATCCACGATATTGATGTGTACGCCTTCATAATCCACCGCACAGTTCTTGGCAAGTATGGTGATGCCGCGCTCACGCTCGATATCGCTGGAGTCCATCACCCGCTCGGCGATGTGCTGGTGTGCGGCGAAAGAGCCAGCCTGATGCAGCAGTTTGTCTACCAGAGTGGTTTTGCCGTGATCAACGTGGGCGATGATAGCGATGTTGCGGATGGGACGAGACATTTTAAATCCTTGGTCGGAACGGCAAAAGGGCAGCATTATACCAGTCAGTCAGTGACATAGCTAACCTTATCCATTCTGAAATAATTTTGAGCCTACCTGCTTTGCTGCATACTGCCGTCGTCACGATGACTGACCCTGAGAATAGGATCGAAAAAACAATCAAGGTTTTCATGGCACGCTCTGAGCAACTCGACTGCGGTTTATATCCTGTAACTCGGGCACTGTTGGGGGTTGATGGGTATTCAAATCTAGTTTTGTCATGTGCTATGCTGAATTCAGTTTCTGGATTGCGACATGGGAGCACGCGAAGAGAATCCAATGGATAAGAAAACTCAAATTAACTTCTGGTACGTGATCATAGCGATGCTTGGCATTTTGTTTGTGCAGAACCTGTACAAACAGTACACCAAGGTTGAGCCAATTCCCTATAGCCAATTTCAAACTTTGTTGGATCAAGGTATGGTTGCCGAGATTGCGGTCAC
>CAMDAX010000072.1 GCA_945888885.1 Nitrosovibrio sp. Nv4
ATCAATATAACCAAGAGAAATATCATTATGACCGTTGAAAATATTAGGCATAAAACACCGATTCTGGATTACTACCATGACCAGAAGAAGCTGCGTGTCGTTGGCGGGTTGTATCATCTGGATACCGGCAAGGTCGAACTGATAGCTTAGTCTCAGATAATCCATTTAGGCGGATCTCTGAGCCTATGCAAGTGCTGGCGGTCAGTCTGCGGCCATTTCTGCCGCTTGCTCGGCGTCCATAGACCCGCTATGAACTTCTCCCAACCAGCAAAACCACCTGGCACCCTGCCTCACCATCATCTCGCGTCATAATGGATTATCTGGGTTAATTCCAATTCTATTTTTATTAGAGATGCCCTTCATTCTGCATCTGCAACATTTCTGCGGCGTGTTGGCGCGTGGTCTCGGTGATTTTCACACCACCCAACATACGGGCAATTTCTTCTACTCGCTGCTGCTGATCAAGCACGGTAATGTGGCTCGTTATTTCCCCGCCATTGACCGGATCGGCTGACTTGACGACCTGCCATTGTTGATCTGCCGCCGATGCGACTTGCGCCAGATGGGTGATACACATTACCTGGCGCTCCTCTCCGAGCTTTTTCAACATTGCACCGACTATTTCCGCCACGCGTCCGCCGATGCCGGCATCCACTTCGTCAAATATCAGCGTTGGTGCCGTCCCGATTTTACTGGTGATAACCTGTATCGCCAAGCTGATACGCGACAACTCGCCGCCGGAAGCGACTTTTGCCAAAGGCCTCAGCGGCAATCCCTGGTGGGCGGAAACCTGAAACTCGATTTGCTCCATGCCATGCGCATTGCCCTGCTCCAATGGCGTTAGCGCCACGGCAAACTCCCCGCCCGCCATCGCCAGAGTCTGCATCGCAGCGCTAACCTGCTGTGCCAGTGTTTTGGCCGCCTTGTCTCTGGCTACAGTCAATTTCTTCACAAGTTTGAGGTATTCATCCCTGGCGGTTGCTTCTTCTTTCGCTAGCACCTCACCACTGCCACCCTGAGCAAATTCTTCCAGGCGCGCAGTAAATGTTCCCAATAGATACGGCAACTCGTCGGGAGTAACACGATATTTTCTAGCAGCAGCGTGAACTGCGGATAGACGTTGCTCCATTTCCTGCAGACGCTGTGGATCGAGGTCGAGGCGTTGCTGGTAATGTCCCAGTTCGTACACTGCTTCCTGCAGCTGTATCTGCGCTGACTCCAACAAGTCGAGTACAGTTTTGAGATTGCTATCGTAATCCCGCATGCCTTGCAACCGCGAGATTACCGCATTAATCTGTGTCAGCGAGGCCAATTCACCTTCCGATAAAATTTCCAGCCCCATCTGCGTTGCTTCCAGCAGGCTTGCCGCATGCGACAAACGACTGTGATCAGCTTGCAGGAGTTGCCATTCACCAGGCAAAAAGTTCAGGGTGGAGAGTTCGCGCACTTGCCATTCCAATTGCTCGCGCTCCTGCATGAAAGTGGTGGCGTTCTGCTCCCAAGCCATGCGCCGCTGCTGCAGGCTCTGCCAGCGGCGATAGGCTGCAGTCACTGTCTGCGCCAATTCTCGACTGCCGGAAAACGCATCGAGCAGATCACGTTGCGCTTCGTTACGCAGTAAGGATTGATGTACATGCTGGCCGTGAATGTCGACCAGCTTCTCCCCCGCCACACGCAGTTGCTGCAAGGTGACGGAGCGACCGTTGATGAAGCTGCGAGAACGTCCGCTGACATCTATCACGCGACGCAACAGGCATGTGCCGTTGTCATCACCGTGGTTTTCCAGATCGTTTTCGCGCAACCACTCAGTCAGTCCCAATAACCCGCTCACATCGAACTCTGCGCTGATTTCCGCACGCTCACAGCCATTGCGTACCTGGCCTGCTTCGCCACGCTCACCTAGTGCGAGTGAAAGCGCATCGATCAGAATGGATTTGCCCGCGCCGGTTTCACCGGTGAGCACGGTGAAACCGGGAGCAAACTCCAGTTCGATCCGGTCAGCGATAACAAAATCCTGGATGCTTAAGAACCTCAGCATGATAAATAATTTACGCCTATTTTTGTGGAAAACCGCTCCAGCCGAGCTTCTCGCGCAGCATGCGGTAATAACAGTGATCGGCAGAATGTAGCAATCTCACCGTGTGCGGGGAACGCTGGACGATAACTTTATCATTCTCCTGCAAATCAAAATGAAAATGACTATCGGAATGAACACGCGCATCCGCAGCGCGGTGCAGCAGAATTTCAACAGTGGCGTCGGGTCCCACTACGATGGGACGGTTGCTCAGGATATGCGGGCTCACTGGCACCAGCGCAATCAAGTCAAGACCTGGGTGCAGGATAGGCCCGCCCGATGACAAGGCATAAGCGGTAGAGCCGGTAGGGGTGGCTACAATCAAACCATCGGCACGCAAGGAGTAAACATATTCACCGTTGATATGTACCTCGAATTCGATCATGCTGCCGCCGCTGCCACGGTTCACTGCTACATCGTTTAATGCCAAAGCACTGAACACATTGGCTTCACTGCGTACAACTTCGGCATACAGCAACATGCGTCGCTCGATTACATAGCGGCCATCAAGCATAGCACCGAGAGTTTCCAGCATGGTGTCGATGGAAAGATCGGTGAGAAAGCCGAGTCGCCCCTGATTAACGCCGATCAACGGCACGTCAAAAGGCGCGAGCTTGCGCGCGATATTGAGCATGGTGCCGTCACCACCCAGGACAATAGCAAGGTCAGCGCGCGCACCGATCTCCTCTAGCGCCAGGGCGGGATATTCTTCGGTTGCCACTTGAGAGGCAGTAAGACAATCCTGCAGCACTTCGAGATTGCGGCTTTGTAGATATTGCCCCAGACGCAACAGGGGCTCCACGATTTCCGGATTCTTGTGCTTGCCGATCAGAGCTATGGTTTTGAATGTAAGGCTCATCGCTGGATATAATCTGACGCACTATGCCGAGAATAATTATTGGGCCGCAGAGCAAGTCAGTCTTTTGTTGTGAAACATCGCGTTTAAGATTAAACCATATTGGACTGCGACTGACAAAGAATTCTAAAGGGCGCCTCTAAAAATTCAAAGCTCTAAACAAGATAAGGGGGAACGAAAAATATAGATGCAACATATGGCTGATATATAAGGAAACATTTTTGGGCAACTAAGTATTGTGACGAAATTTGGATTTTTAGAGGTACCCTGAATCAGATTTCAGCGAATTTGCTCTGCCCATCCCAAATCCGGAAATCCAAATCCTGGTGTAGAATGAGCGCATGCTTAATCAACGCGCTAAAATCCTGCTAAAAACTCTGGTTGAACGTTATATTACGGAAGGCCAACCGGTAGGTTCGCGCTCACTCTCAAAATTCTCTGGACTGGATTTGAGCCCTGCTACCATTCGCAACGTGATGGCTGACCTGGAGGAAATGGGCTTTGTTACCAGCCCCCATACATCTGCCGGACGTGTACCGACTCCACGAGGCTACCGTTTTTTCGTCGATACGTTGCTGGTGGTTAAACCGCTGGACAGTGTCGAAATCTACCACTTGGAAGAGCAGTTACATCTGGATAATCCGTCTCAGTTGATCAATTCCGCCTCACAGTTGTTATCGGAATTGACGCGTTTTGCCGGTGTGGTGGTAACTTCCAAACGCAGCGGGGTAGTATTTCGCTATATCGAATTCATGGCCTTATCGGAAAAACGTATTCTGCTCATTATCGTCACGCCTGAAGGTGATGTTCAGAATCGCGTACTTTTCACCGACAGGGTCTATAGTCAAACTGAATTGATCGAAGCAGCAAATTTCATCAACCAGAATTATGCTGGCTGCGATCTGGATGGAATTCGTAGTCGCCTGAAAAGCGAACTGAAACAATTGCACCACGATATGACCAGTCTCATGACCGCAGCGATCGAAGTCGGCGGTGAGGCGATTAGGGAAAGCAGCGATGCCATGGTAGTGGCGGGTGAACGCAAACTGCTGGATGTGCATGATTTGGTCGGCAATATGACCAGCTTGAAAAAA
The DNA here is from genome assembly GCA_945888885.1 of Nitrosovibrio sp. Nv4. Lineage (GTDB taxonomy): Bacteria > Pseudomonadota > Gammaproteobacteria > Burkholderiales > Nitrosomonadaceae > VFJL01. Next base: position 4,025 of record CAMDAX010000072.1, read on the forward strand.
CTATTTGATCTGTTCGAACGCAAAACCGCGTTGCTGCAGTTGCTGGAACTCAGCCGTCAGGCGCAAGGCGTGCAGATTTTCATCGGCGGCGAGTCAGGTGTGGTGACATTGGACGAATTCAGTGTGGTCACCGCCCCCTACGAAATGGATGGAGTAATCGTCGGCACCGTCGGCGTGGTCGGACCCACACGCATGGCTTATGACCGTATCATTCCGATCGTGGATGTGACCGCCAAGCTACTTTCCAGCGCACTGTCGCAACATTAACCGGCATCATCGCCTTGCCATCTGTCGACTGAGAGTTGATCCGTCTACTCATCACTAACCACCAAGACCAAACCAATGTCCCCTGAACCCGCTTACCAGCACGGCACCCCCAACCAGACCGGGATTCTGCTGGTCAACCTTGGCACCCCCGAAGCCCCTACCGCCGAGGCGCTACGGCCTTATCTCAAGCAATTCCTGAGCAACCCAAGGGTAGTGGAGATTTCACCCTGGCTGTGGTGGCCGATTCTGAACGGCATCATACTCAACACCCGACCCAAAAAATCGGCAAAAAAATATGCGCAGATCTGGATGCCGGAAGGCTCGCCATTGAAAGTTCATACTGAACGTCAGGCCAGATTGTTACTGGGTTTTCTGGGAGAGCGCATCCAACCTGTACCCGTGGTGGAGTATGCTATGAGCATTGGAAACCCGTCGATTGCCGAAGTGCTGGAGCGCATGAAACAGAATGGTTGTGAGCGCATACTGGTATTACCGCTCTATCCTCAGTACGCGGCTAGCAGCACTGCTTCGGCATTCGATGGAGTCTTTGCAGAACTGGGGAAAATGCGTAACGCTCCCGCCATCCGCACGGTAAAGCACTATCACGATCACCCCGGTTATATTGCCGCACTGGCACAGAATGTACGCGATTACTGGATGCGCATTGACGGCAGCGGCGGCAGACCTGACAAACTAGTGATGAGTTTTCACGGCGTACCGCGCTTCACTCTGGATAAAGGCGATCCGTACCACTGCGAATGCCAGAAAACTGGGCGACTGCTGGCTGAAGCTCTGGAATTGGACGCCAGCCAATACCAGATCTGTTTTCAGTCACGCTTTGGCAAGACCGAATGGTTACGCCCTTATACCGCAGAGACACTGGAGCAACTTGGCAAACTGAACACCAAGCGCGTGGACGTTGTCTGCCCTGGTTTCGTTTCTGACTGCCTCGAAACCCTGGAAGAAATCGCCATGGAAGGTAAGGCCCTTTTCGTTCAGGCTGGCGGGCATGAGTTTCATTACATCCCCTGCCTGAATGAACACGACGGCTGGATACATGCACTGGCCGACATTGCCCTCAGCAATCTACAAGGATGGCTGGGTCTGGAAAAATCAAAAGAAGGGCTGGAACAGTCGCGGCAACGAGCGCTGCAGCTTGGAGCCAAAGAGTAAGGCCATTGTTGTTAGCGGCGGTTGTTACGCTGCAAACGCCAGTAGACGACAACCCCGAGAATAACGGTAATGACCAGAATAACGATGATATACCGCAGGTATTCCCGGATGAGCACCTCGTTGCCGCCAATGAAGTAACCTAGCAGCGCCAGGATGGCGACCCAGATACCGGCACCCAGACTGGTATAAAAACTAAAAACTGCCAGATTCATCCGCGCCAGACCGGCCGGCAGCGAAATGTACTGACGCACCACCGGTATCAGCCGACCGGTAAAAGTGGAGATATGACCATGGCGGGCGAAGAAATCTTCCATCTTCTGTAAACTCGCTTCGTTGAACATGACATATTTCCCATAATGCAACAGGAAGGGGCGGCCCAGCTTAATCGCCAAGTAATAGTTGAGTAACGCGCCTGCCAGGCTTCCGAAAATTCCGGCCAGAATAACCAGCACCAGGTTCATCTCGCCCTTATAGGCGAGATAACCAGCCGGAATCATGACTACTTCACTGGGAAATGGAATGAAGCTGGACTCCAGAAACATTAAGAAGACAATGCCTGGATAACCGAGATCACCTACGGTGCGGACAATCCAGTTAATGATTTCGGACATTCCGCTTTATCTCCAATTTGTTCGATGTTAGATAAAATGCAGTGGACTCCCTGCCAGCAACTCCGCGTCATTATGCTACGCGTGCATGTTTTCTTCCAAGGGAGGATGGCGAGTAAGCGGAAAACAGGGGGGGAGGGGGCAATGTCAGGGCAATGCTTCTGTTGTTTCTTCCTTCTTCTCTGGCTTGACAATATCCTCGCGCGATACGCCCAGCAACATAAGGATAGGGCTTGCGACCAGCACAGAGGAATAAATGCCAAACAGAATACCGATGGTAAGTGCCAACGCAAAGTAATGCAGTGCCTCGCCGCCGAACAGCAGCATCGAGACCACCACCATCTGGGTGCTGCCGTGCGTAATGATAGTACGCGACATGGTGCGGGTAATCGCGTTGTCTATAGTTTGCGCCACTGTGGCCTTGCGCATCTTGCGAAAATTTTCCCGTATCCGGTCGAACACCACCACTGATTCGTTCACAGAATAGCCCAGAATTGCCAATATCGCGGCCAGCACGGTGAGCGAGAATTCCCACTGGAAAAATGCGAAGAAACCGAGAATGATCACTACGTCATGCAAGTTGGCGATGATGCCGGCAACACCGAATTTCCATTCGAAACGCATAGCCAGATAGGCAACGATACCGAGCGATACGATCAACAGCGCCAGTGCGCCGTTTTCAACCAGCTCCGCTCCTACTTGTGGACCGACAAACTCTACCCGGCGCATCTCCACCGAATTGTCATTCTGCCGCAATGCTGCCATTACCGTCTCAGACAGCCTGGCACTCGAAACATCCGGTTTGGCGGGCAAACGGATCAGTATATCGCGTGAGGTACCGAAATTCTGCACACTGACATCCGTCATCCCTAGCTTTGCAATAATACTCCGCACCTTGCCGAGGTCGGCAGTCTGACTATAGCCAACTTCCATCACTGTGCCACCGGTGAAATCGACACCCAGATTCAAACCCTTGCTGAAGAGAAAAAATACCGACAGGACAAAAGTCGCCAGTGAAATAGCGGTGGTGTATTTCCCCCAACTCATGAAGGGAATATCGCGCTTTATTCTAAAGAATTCCATGTAAAACCCTTATTTGCTGACAGCGTGGATCATGCCTGCCATGCTCATTCTCGACATCAACGTTTATCACTCACCGGTTTCCATACCTGGCCGATGGGCACCTTTTCCAGTTTGCGGCGGCTGCCGTACATCAAATTGACTATGCCGCGCGACACCATCACCGCGCTGAACATCGAGGTCAATATGCCCAGACACAACACTACGGCAAACCCCTTCACCGGACCAGAGCCGAATGCAAACAATGCAATGCCAGAAATCAAGGTGGTGATATTGGAATCCAGGATGGTGCCAAAAGCACGTTCATAACCTGCGTTGATCGCTGCCTGCGGTGAAAGACCATTGCGCAATTCGTCGCGAATGCGCTCGTTTATCAGCACATTGGCATCGATTGCCATACCGAGGGTGAGCGCAATTGCCGCCATACCTGGAAGTGTCAGAGTGGCTTGCAGAATCGATAGGAGGCCGATCAATAGCAGCAGATTTACGCCCAGCGCCATCACCGAAATAAAACCAAACATCAGATAATAAATACTCATGAAAACAGCGACTGCCAGAAACCCATACAGCGTTGAATTAAAGCCGCGCGAAATGTTGTCGGCGCCGAGACTAGGACCTACGGTACGCTCTTCGATGATGTCCATGGGTGCGGCCAGCGCACCGGCGCGTAACAGCAGCGCCACGTCACGCGCCTCCTCGGAGGTCATGCGTCCACTAATCTGCACCCGTCCACCGCCAATTTCTTCGCGGATCACCGGTGCCGTGACGACTTCCACCTGATTCTTCTCAATCAGCAGAATCGCCATACGCTTTCCGATATTGTCACGCGTCAACTGCTTGAAAATACGCGAACCGTTGTTATCGAGGTTGATATGCACCGCCGGTTGGTTGTTGCTATCGAAACCAGCTTGGGCATCATTGATACGATCACCCGTCAATACTACCTGTTTTTTCAGCAACAACGGGCCACCACCGCGCTCGGTATGAAGTTCTGTACCAAACGGAATCTGCCCGCGCAATGCTGCTTCGACGTCACGCTCCTCATCCACCATGCGCACCTCTAGCGTGGCGGTACGTCCCAGAATATCCTTGGCTTTGGCAGTATCCTGCACTCCAGGCAATTGCACCACCACACGGTCGGCGCCAGCCTGCTGGATGATAGGCTCAGCTACACCCAGTTCGTTGACACGATTGCGCAGCGTGGTGATATTCTGTTGAACAGCAGAATTCTGGATGCGTTTCTGCGCTTCCTCCTTGAGTGTGGCGGTGAGATGGAACTCACCGCTCACATCCTGTTGCCGCAAACTCAAATCGCCGTAGGTTTTGCTGATCTCGGTTTCCGCCTTGGCACGCGATTCGGCATCGCGGAATTTGACGGTAATCTGTGAACCTTCCTTGTCGAGCCCGGCGTATTGAATTTTCTGCTCGCGCAAGCTGCCACGGATATCGGCACTATGGCGGTCAAGCGCTTTGGAAAGTGCACCCTGCATATCCACCTGCAACATGAAATGCACGCCTCCGCGCAGATCAAGTCCCAGATACATCGGCAATGCGCCGATGCCGGTCAACCATTGCGGGGAATTAGGGAGCAGATTCAGTGCCACCACATAATTGTTTCCCAATGCCGACTGTAACGCATCCTTTGCTTTGAGTTGCATATCGGTATCGGTAAAGCGCGCCTTGATGCTGCCTGCTTCCAGAAACATTCCGCTAGCCGGGAGATTGGCTTTCTTCAGAGTGTCTTCCACCCGCTGCAGCAACGCAGTATCTACCTTGGCAGCAGAACGCAATGGTGAGACCTGTACTGCCGGTGATTCACCAAAAAAATTTGGCAGGGTGTAGAGCAGTCCAAGCAGGACCGAAACTACGATAATCAGGTATTTCCAGAGAGGATAGCGGTTCATGTTTTGGATGGGGGGCGAATAAAAAAGGCGCCTCTAAGAATTCAAAGTTCTAAACAATGCCAGTCGAGAACAGAAAATGTGGGCGCGGCATAGGGTTGATATGTGAGGAAACATTTTCTGTGAGCGATGAAATATTGTGACGAAATCTGGATTTTTAGAAGTGGCCAAAAGATAAGTACAGGGTTATTTTCCACCCTTTTATACTTTATCTATTCCGGTACTGATTATTCCTTCTCGATGGCCTTCAGCGTACCTTTGGGTAACAAGGTCTGAACGGCTGACTTGAGCACAGTGACCTCGGTATTCGCAGCAATTTCCAATACTACGTAACTCCCGCTGATCTTGACCACACGTCCCAGTATGCCGCCGCTAGATACCACCTCATCGCCTTTCTGCAGCGCTTCTATCATCAACTTCTGCTCTTTCCCGCGCTTCGCCTGGGGACGAATCACCACGAAGTAGAACAAGGCGAAGATTATGACAATCATCGGCAGTGACATCAGGAGATCCCCGCCTGGCGGGGCAGCAGCCTGGGCGTAAGCTTCACTAATTAGCATGGCATTTCTCCGAAAATTATCTTAAAAGGGTCAAAAGAGGAAAAGGCGGCGTATTCTAGCATGATGCGGCACTAGCTTGAAATCCTTGCGCAAATTCCCCGAACCGGCCAGCTTCGATAGCACTGCGGATATCGCTCATCAGTTGCTGGTAGTAATACAGATTGTGCAGGGTATTGAGACGCGCCCCCAGGATCTCATTAATCCGCTGCAAATGGTGCAGATAAGCGCGGCTGAAATGCCGGCAGGTATAACAACCGCACTGCTCATCCGGCGATGCTGTATCCAGGCGATATTGGCTGTTGCGCAGCTTGATCACCCCATTGCGCGTGAACAGCCAGCCATTGCGGGCATTGCGCGTTGGCAGCACGCAATCAAACATGTCTACCCCCTGTGCCACGGCGTGGACAATATCCGCCGGGGTGCCAACGCCCATCAGGTAGCGAGGCTTGTCAGCAGGCAGTCGCGGCGCAATGTGTTGGAGTATGCGCTGCATATCATCTTTGGGTTCACCCACCGACAGCCCGCCGATGGCATAACCGTCAAAACCGATAGCGCACAACCCTGCCAGCGAACGCTCACGCAG
>CAMDAX010000073.1 GCA_945888885.1 Nitrosovibrio sp. Nv4
GGTAACGCACTGACGGAAGACGTGTAATGGCAGGTACTCCATCAATTGTGAAAATACCGGTTTCCCTGCGTTCATATGTGCGCTCCTGACAAAAATCAGAAGTTTGGCGCAAGTTGAAATCGATTACAGAAAAATATGCCATTTAATAATTGTTATTCAATGAGTTACCGTGCGCTAAAACTCGTATCTCCGGACAGTACTGAGATCAAATGAAATTAAATTATCGTCAGCCACTCTGAGTCATGTCTGGTCGCAGTGGCGGATTGATAGTCGAGCCTTCTGGCAATGGATGGATACTCTTTTGTTGAAATGCTCGACAATCCAGGAATGCCATGAGGATATAACACGATACTTTGTTCCATGCTGCAAAAAAAGTGAATGGTATGTCAAAAATTGGCAATCCGCCGGAAATTGATTCGGAGTCGCCTCGGGTACCGGGAGATGGCCGTCACTTGAATGCACTCACGCTGGTGGCCAAACTGGGTGGGAGTTATACGGCAGAACTCGGCATCTCTCTTGTTGCCCTGGATCCCAATGAAATCTACAAATGGTTTCTCGCTGCGGTGTTATACGGCGCACGTATTCCGGGAACTATCGCCAACCGTACCTGGCACGAGTTCGAGGCTGGCGACATCCTGACGCCGGAGCGCATGATCAATATCGGCTGGGACGGGTTGGTCGCCATTCTCGACCGGGGCGGCTACGTGCGCTACGACTACAAAACCGCCACCAAGCTGCTCGACATTAACCGCACCCTGCTCGACTGCTACGATGGCAACTTCAATATCCTGCATGCCGCCGCCGCTGATCCTGCTGACCTGGAGCGGCGCATCATGGATTTAGGCAAAGGTGTCGGCAAGGTAACAGCAGATATTTTTCTGCGTGAACTACGCGGCAGGTGGCAAAAAGCAGCCCCAGCACTCTCGCCGCTGGCCTTCATGGCAGCTAGAACGCTCGGTTTTCTCCCAAGCAAGATCGGCAACGACTCCGATCTGGCTCTTGCCTACCTGCAACACCTGTGGGGCGAACATGGCATGACAGCGGAAAGCTTCCCTGATTTCGAGGCGGCGCTGGTTCGGGAAGGGTTATGGCTACGTCGCCGCGCAGCCCGAAGACACGTGCAATCTGGGGAAAACCAGCATATGCATAAGGTGGCTGCGGCAAGACAATAACAGGTAAGTACGTTGTCATGCATGAAGAATACATCCGGCGCAGCCGATTTCAACCTTGCATCATCCCGTTATTTTAGCTTTTTAGATGCGTCCTTTTGTTACTTGCGGTGTCCGATTACCAGACCCGCTATTTCCACGCCAAGACCAAGGACGAGGAGAATTGCACCAATCCAGGCATTTTCCGGCGCCAGAAAGATCAGGACACCGCCCAGCACGAGCAGCGAGATGGACAGGATTCGTTTGCAGCGCGGATTCTTGATCATGGTCAGGAGAAAACTCCAGGAACGAAACATTTTTTTAACTATAGACCTGATCCAGCAAAATGCCAGTGAACTGGAGTAACCGCCAGCGGGATCGCCACCCTTGATTCTGCCCCGGTAATCCACATATTGACAACATCACTTGAGAGAGGTCGCCATGCCCATTATTCGCAGGCCTGCTGTCGCAGGTATGTTCTATCCCGCTGATTCACGGCAGCTTGCCCACGATGTGCAGCAGTTGCTAACCGCAGCGCATTCACATGCCCTGACCCCCAAGGCTTTGATCGTGCCACATGCCGGCTATATTTATTCAGGTGCAACCGCAGCCACAGCTTATGCCACACTCGGTCCCATTGCAGCACACATTCAGCGCGTGGTGTTGCTTGGTCCCACCCATCGCGTTGCGGTACGTGGCTTGGCATTACCGGAAGCGGATGCCTTTGACACGCCGCTGGGACGGGTGGTGTTGGACGCGGCGGCAGCATGCGCTATCGCCCATTTACCGCAAGTCACCGTCAGCGCACAAGTACACGCGCTGGAGCATTCGCTGGAAGTACAGCTGCCATTTCTGCAAAGCATGCTGCCGGACTTCACCCTGCTGCCGCTGGCTGTCGGCATGGCGTCAGCTGAAGAAGTTGCCGAGGTACTAAATATCTTGTGGGGTGGCGAGGAAACGTTGATTGTCATCAGCTCCGATCTTTCACATTATCTGCCTTATGCCACCGCACAACGCATGGATAGCGAGACCGTGCAATCCATCCTGAACCTGCGCCAACCGATAGCACATGATCATGCCTGCGGCGGTACACCCATCAGCGGCCTGATCGTCGCGGCGCAGAAACACCAACTTACCCCGCACTTGCTCGATTTATGCAACTCCGGCGACACCGCTGGTTCACGCGATCAGGTGGTGGGTTATGCCGCACTTGCTTTTGCCGCGAAGGTGGAACGTGTCAACTGATCAAGGAAAAATATTGCTGCCGATAGCACGTGCAGCCATTGCACGCGTCTTGCAAGCGCCGCACACAATAGCGACTGACGAAACCGCACCGTGGCTGGCTGAATCTGGCGCAAGTTTCATCACCCTTACCCAGAACGGTGAGTTACGCGGCTGCATCGGTACACTACAGGCACACCGGTCATTGCTTGCCGATGTCAAAAGCAACGCCGTATCCGCCGCGTTGCGCGATACGCGCTTCCTACCTCTCACGCGGGAAGAGTTTGCCACGGTGCAAGTGGAAGTCTCGCTGCTCACTACACCTCAGCCATTAGAGTTTGCCGACGAAGCGGACGCGCTGGCGCAGTTGCGCCCCGGTATTGATGGTGTTGTACTCAAGTATGGCCACTATTGCAGCACCTTTCTACCGCAGGTATGGGAGAGCCTTGCGCAACCATACCTATTTCTTGCTATGCTGAAACGAAAGGCTGGCCTACCCAATAACTTTTGGGCAGAAGACATAAAGCTGTCACGCTATACCGTAACCAAATGGCGTGAGGCTGATTTAGTCGAGGAATGCCGCAATGGATGAACCGATCAGCATTGCCGAGCAACATCCGACCAGGTACTGGCATCGGCTTGACGATGGCCGCATCCAGTGTGACCTGTGTCCGCGCGACTGCAAGCTCCATGAGGGGCAGCGCGGCGCGTGCTTCGTGCGCGGACGGGTCGACAATGTGATGGTGCTCACAACCTATGGACGATCCTCAGGATTTTGTGTCGATCCGGTTGAGAAAAAACCGCTCAACCATTTCTATCCCGGCAGCAGCATCCTGTCGTTTGGCACGGCCGGATGCAACCTCGCCTGTAAATTTTGCCAGAACTGGGACATTTCCAAATCACGCAGCTTCGACAAACTCGTCGACCAAGCCAGCGCGGAAGCCATCGCGCGCAACGCCGAGGAACTGGGCTGCAAGAGCGTCGCCTTCACTTACAATGATCCGGTAATCTTTGCCGAATATGCGATGGACGTAGCCGATGTCTGTCATGCACGCGGCATCAAGACGGTGGCGGTCACGGCAGGCTATATCCACGACCAGCCCCGGCGCGATTTCTTTGCCAAAATGGATGCCACTAATGTTGACCTCAAGGCGTTCACCGACGAGTTCTATGTCAAGCAAACAGGCTCTCACCTGCAACCAGTGCTGGATACGCTGAAGTATCTGTGCCAGGAAACCGACGTATGGGTCGAGCTGACCACGCTACTGATCCCGGGCCTCAACGATTCGGCAGATGAGATCAGCAAAATGAGCGAGTGGATCGTCAAGGAACTTGGCGTGGACGTACCACTGCATTTCTCTGCCTTTCATCCAGACTACAAGATGACCAATATTCCCGCCACCCCGGCGGAAACGCTGATACAGGCACGGCAAGTCGCCCGGAAAGCAGGGCTGCTCTATGTCTATACTGGTAACGTGCATAACCGCGAGGGAGACACCACGTACTGCCCGTCATGCAACAGCGCCTTGATCGTGCGTGACTGGTATGAAATTAAGCAATACCGCCTCACGCCCGATGGCCATTGCCCGGACTGCGATACCCACATCGCCGGACGCTTTGAAAAATTCACGGGGCAGTTTGGCAGGCGACGCATCCCCATTGCAATAGGAGATGCCATATGAGTAGCGTTCATATTCCAGCCGATGCGATCGAACTCGACGGCGAATTGGTGTTGCCGCCGTCCGCGACTGGTGTGGTGTTATTCGCGCATGGCAGCGGCAGCAGTCGCTTCAGTCCGCGCAACACCTTTGTTGCCGAAGTGCTGCAACAGCGCGGCATCGGCACTCTGCTATTCGATCTGCTGACACGCGCGGAGGATCGGGATTATGCCACGCGCTTTGACATTGATCTGTTGACGCGGCGGCTGCTTGCCGCTACTGCCTGGCTGCAGACGAATCCGCAGACGCAAACCCTGCGCGTCGGCTATTTCAGCGCCAGTACCGGCGCAGCAGCAGCGCTGCAGGCGGCAGCAGAAATAGGCAACAAGATCGCCGCCGTGGTCTCACGTGGCGGCCGTCCCGATCTCGCCGGAGAGACTGCCTTGAGCCAAGTAACCGCACCAACCCTGCTCATCGTCGGCAGCGCGGACTACGGTGTGATCGAATTAAATCAGCAAGCCTATGCACTGCTGCACTGCGAAAAGAAACTGACCCTGATCCCAGGTGCAACCCATCTGTTCGAAGAACCCGGCACACTGGAACATGCCGCAGACAGTGCAGCCGACTGGTTCGCGCAGCGCCTGTAATTCCAATTCCATCTCATCAGTGACGCTTTGTTGATATCCTCACTCGCGAACTGAAACTGGAATAATTATTTCGTAGTGCTGGCATTCTGCCGCACCCGTTCAAAAAAACACACTGCCGCTGCTGCTGCCGCATTCAAAGATTCCATACCGCCAGGCATGGGGATGGTGATTTGCTCGCTGACCGCTTGCAGTACTGCCTCTGACAGTCCCATCCCTTCATTACCAAACACAAATGCCACCGGTCCGGTCAGGCGAGTTTGGTAAAGACTTGTTTTTACTTGCAACGTGGTGGCAATCACCTTGCCGTTGAATTTCTGCGCCACTTTTGCCAGATCGGACTGTTCGTGAATACGCAACTGGAAATGCGCCCCCATCGCGGCACGTAGCGTCTTGGGTGACCAGGCATCAGCGCAGCCAACGGACAAATAAGCATCGCCTGCACCAGCAGCGGCGGCAGATCGCAGAATCGAGCCAAGATTGCCGGGGTCTTGTATGGCTTCGAGCAGCACACAAAAACCCTCATCCTGGCATACGTGAATGACATCATGCGCAGGAATGACTATCAGCGCGATGATGCCGCTGGGGGTTTTGACCGGAGAGATTTCGCGAAACAGGACTTCGCTCAATGTCACCACATTCACCGCCTGCTCCGTCCCCAGTTGCGCTAGCAGGCGTTTGATTTCTTCATTCTCACCAGCCGATTCGCTGATGATCAGGCTTTGTGGCAATCCCAATGTGGCGTGATAGGCATCGATCAGATGCGCGCCGTCAAGCAGCGTTAACTCGCTGGTTCTGCGCTGCACAGCGGATTCCGTCAGCTTAACTAGCTGCTTGAAGAAAGAATTTTCACGAGAGGTAATGGATTTCACAGGTCACCCGGGCAAGCCTATTTTCCAGGACATTCGTTGTTATACCCATAGTGAATCATCTTGTCCATGCGGCATCTGGGCGTATATCTGAGCGGATCACTCATTCCAACTCCAGTTCGAGAGCGAAACAAGGTGATGACGAACGAACGTCGCAGATAGCACATCTTTCAAGGGGATTTCCTTCGCTGCGAATAGTACGACCAGGTGCGAGTAAGGACGTCAACGAAATATCACTGATAAAACTGAATCGGAGTCACATGAAGTTTCGCGTATGCAAAGCTGCTAAATGGAGTGCGTCTTCTTTTTCAAAACCAAGTCTTTCCAGCCGAATTCGCCTTCCTTCAGCCATATCTACGATCAACTGCTGTACTCGGACGTAGCCTGCGGCGATTGCCTGCGGCGTGAATTCGCCGGCTGCGATCAGGATCAACGCATCGAATACTTCCTCGTTGAGTCCGGCGGTATTTACCAAGGCATCATTGCGCGACTGCACCGCGTTGGCCAATCGCGTGCGAAATTGCGGTTCCTGCTGCAACCGCCATGACAAATGGGACATACCAAAAGCTACATGGCGCGCTTCATCCCGCGCCGTCAGACGGGCGATCTGCCGCGTCACCGGGTCGGGCGCATGGAGGTGGAGAAAGTTGAGCAGACTGACGAAAGTGCCCTCACCCAACACTGACAGCAGAAAGCCAGCGACAGAAAAATCGGATTCATCCAGCAGGGTTTTGAGCGAAGCCTGCCCACCGGCAGTGGACAGTGCCGGCTCTCTTCCTTTCAGACGCAGACGGCGGGTAAAGACCTCGATATGACGTGCCTCATCTGCCACCTGGATCGCAAGCAGTGACTGTATTTCGCGGAAATGCGGATGCACCTGGCCAAGAAAGCGTGCTGGCACGACCAGAGCAGCCACTTCATTTTCGATCAGGTATGTCATCAACTGCGCCACCGCATCTTCCACCACAGCAGGAAGATCGAACGGTTCATTCCAGTCTATCGCCGTACCTGGATTCCATTGCGCTGCCACCGCCTGCGCATACAGCACGGCAGCGGTATCCGCCCAGATCTCGTCTTTCCGGTCGAGCCGGAAATGAATGTCCGGCGCGCCGGCTTCTACCATTGCTCCTCTTGCTGCCAGCCCCCAGGAGGACAAGGCTTTATCCGCAGCTGCGCCGGTCAACTCCGCATCGCTGCGTCCGGCATGCAAGGCATTATGCCAACGTCCTGCATCGGCATCGCCCCGGATCACCGTGGCAACCAGACGCCCACCCTGCTGCTGCTGCTGCATGCTCACGTTGTGGCCTTGCACGCGGCACCATGCCGACAATTGTGCTTCCCAGCCGGGGCTGCTGCCAACGACACGAAGCTGGCCACCGGGTGGAATTTCACGCAGGCCATATTTAATCAGCAGATGGGCGCCAGCATCCAGCCCCAGATTCTCAATATCGATAATCGGTGGCAAGAATGTTTCCTTCCGCATCATAGAACTTCTCATCATCGACCGCCCGTATCAGCAAATCATAACCGCTGGTGCGGCCCGGAAGCCATGCTTTGAGTCCTTCCAGTTCCAACAGCGGCCGGACCTGGGCATCCTGCCAGTTCATTGCCAGCAGCAATTCGGTGAACCGCCTCGCCATTTCTACGCTTGCCGCAGATATACCGGAGATCGCAGTAAAGTTGCAGTGGTCGTAGCTGCCGCTACGCGCCACGATCCGTGTAGCGCCTGCCGGCAGTATGCCTTCGCGCGAGAAAGCCAGGTAATTACCGTCGATCATCCAGACAGCGTCGATCTCCCCTGCCATCAGGGCCATCGCCGCAGCACGCTCACCGCCTATATGGTCGCCATGTTTGCCTCCCAGTTCATCGAAGCGCTGCGCCGTATAGTCACGCCCAGCAAGCAATCCCCTGCTGCGCAGATGATCGCGCGGAATCAGGTTGGCCTGAGGTGAATCCAACGCGCCGAAACCGATCACCTGTCCCGCCAGAGCGGTCAACTCACCCGTGACTTCAACGCGAGAATCGGATCGCACTACCAGCACTGAACAGAGATCGCGGTCAGTGTCGCGCATCGCCAGTGCATGCGCCTCAAGCCCACGGATACGTGCCATGCGATCCGCCCTGATCCAGGCCAGCGGTGAATTCCAAGCGAGGTCGATGCTGCCATCGAGCTGCGCTTCGACCTGGCGCTCGTAATTGGAATAGAGAATGTAATCAAATTTGAAATCGTGACGCCGGAAATATTCCTTGAATCCTTCCCAGATGGTCACAACCTTGGGCGCATAGGCAACCGCACCCATCAGCAATGGCTTTACCATTTTGCGTTCCCTAATCAAATACCGGCATGCCGCAAACGGCCTTGCCGATGAAATCAAACAGCACATCGGAAGTCGGCGCCATGACTGAGGCTGCGCGCGCATCGCGAAAATAACGCTCGACTCCCACATCCTTGCGGAATGCGGCGCCGCCACACACACGCATGGCGACATCGGTGACTTCCAGCGCAGCTTCAGCCGCAGCCGCTTTAGTTTGCATCACCCGTAGCATCGCATCGGCACGGCCGCATGCCAGTGCCGCCAAAGTATCGTCGCGCAGAGTGCGCGCCATGTCCGCGCGGATATGCGCACGCGCGAGATAAGCCCTGATGGTGGGCAGATCTGCCAGCGCACTGCCCAGATGCGCAAGTTTGCTGGCACTCACATGGGCACATGCACGTTCAAGTGATGCATCCATTATCCCCAGCGAACAGGAAGCGATCAGTACCGAGAATACCGGCAGGACTGTGCCGAGCATGATGTCGAAACCGCCGCCATCGCCGCCCAGCATGGCGGATGCAGGCAGCCGCAACACTTTGCAGGACAGCGGGGAGGAACTGTTGCCGCGCAGGCCCATGCCATCGAAAAGTTTGGGTTGACTCAAACCCTCTGTCTTGCTGTCGACCAGCCATAAAGTACTGACACCAGCAGCTTTGGCTGGAGGCGACGACCACACATAGGAATCGGCCTCACCTGCGGCAGTCACCATGGTTTTGTCGCAATCCAGCAGATAGGCATTGCCATCTTGACGTACAGTACCAACCGATGCCCAGAAATGGCTGCGGGAACCCACATCAGACCATGCTAACGTCGTCAGATGCCAGCCTGCGGAAATTTCGCGACGAGTCGAGTCTGCCCCAAATCTCTCAATCACGGTCGTGCCGCAATAATGCATAGTCACTACCATTGCGGTAGAAGGACACACTTTGGCAATGCGTTCGATCACCTGCGCCGCTTCAGCTAGACCCAGTCCCATGCCACCCACTTCGGTCGCACTGACCAGGCCGAGCAAACCAGCTTGGCCAAGCGCAGCAATAGCGGTGCGCGGAAACACGGCATCACGATCCGTGGCAACTGCCGCCGGTTCGATGATGTCGCGGATAACGGTATCGAGTTTTTCAAGATATGGCATGGCTACCCTTACACAGAAAAATAGGGCACTACCAAATGACATGACAAAAAAACAGACAAGACTCTTGTTGTCGCGAAATGAAAATCGGCGCAACAAGGATCAGAAAATTGAATCGGCTGCGGCTGTTGGCGCACCTCAATCTGTCTGCTGACCTGCACGTTGGCAGCGCTTAGAACGGCACATCCCGTCATGCTTTTCTTCCTCTCAGCCACACACAGGCCGTCTGACCCGATCTCGCTCCCGTTAGGGAAGTTAAATCGGCATTACGGCGGACCAACAGGAGACAAGCACAACAGTCGCAGCAGTTTACCAGAACTGGCAACCACGCAGTCCAGAAACCAGAGGATTCTCTGGCTGGCTTGAACAAACCGCTCGGGCAGGATCGAATTGACAGTACGGTTTTGACTTGGCCCCCGCACTTGCGTTAGCATTACTACTTAAGTAGTGACTTAGGAGGATTGAACCATGGGTATGCCAGTCAGAATCGATGACGATCTTTACGCACAAGCAAAAACAGAAGCTGCGACAGAACACCGCACCATCGCAGGCCAAATTGAATTTTGGGCCAAGGTCGGGCGCACCGCATTGGACAACCCCGATCTGCCGGTAAGCTTCATCGCTGAATCACTCGTCTCCATGGCAGAACCGCGCGACGGCGCCACCCCTTTCGTAGCGCGCAGCCGTCGCACATGAGCTACGCCGTCGTGCAAACCCGCCGTTTTGGGCGGCAGTACAAAAAACTGCACGATAACGTAACTGAGGATATCGATAACGCTGCTCAATCCATCGCGGACAACCCCGCAATTGGGGAACAAAAGAAAGGTGACTTGGCTACCTTGCGCGTCCACAAATTTCAAAGTCAGGGGCAGCTTTATTTGCTTGGTTACACCGTAGATGATGTGATCAGATTAGTTTATCTGGAAGCGGTCGGATCGCATGAAAATTTTTACCGCAATTTGAAACGATGATTTTTGAAGCGCTATTATGCTGAGATTACGCTCCCATGCTTG
This sequence comes from Nitrosovibrio sp. Nv4, assembly GCA_945888885.1. Taxonomy (GTDB): domain Bacteria; phylum Pseudomonadota; class Gammaproteobacteria; order Burkholderiales; family Nitrosomonadaceae; genus VFJL01. The sequence continues at coordinate 9,998 of CAMDAX010000073.1, forward strand.
TCATAGCTTACAACTCAAGACTGTTAGCGCAAAGTAGTAATGTCCGGTTTCTCCCAAGTAGAAATGTCCGCTGGTGATTAAACTCACCCCTGTTTAAAACATTGGCGGACAAATTTAAAATGGACAAACTCATGAGCCAAAAAGAAGTGAAGAAAGCCCAAGTGTTG
>CAMDAX010000074.1 GCA_945888885.1 Nitrosovibrio sp. Nv4
CCCCCTGTTTCACCGAAAACAAACGGGTATGGGCCATCCCCTTCAGGAAAAAAGATACGTTGTTAGGCGGCAGATTGATCATTGGGGCGATCTAATCAGCGACAATGCTTCTCAGACCGCGTTTGGTCAACAGGCCATAGATATCAGCCGCATTCCTGGCGATAATGACCCAAAGATTTGGCGTGGCAATTTTCTTTTCCATTAATTTAACCCAGATAATCCATTAGGCGGATCTCTGATCCTACGCGAGTGCTGGCGGTCAGCTTGCGGCCATTTTTGCCGCTTGCTCGGCGTCCATAGACCAGCTATGGACTTCTCCCAACCAACAAAACTGCCTCGCACCCTGCCTCACCATCATCTCACGTCCTAATGGATTATCTGGGTTAATTGCACAAGAAATATTGGAATGATGAATGGACTATACAAAATCAAAGAACGACGGTCATGCGTAGTTCCCTCTCCAATTGATGCTCAGGCTACCGTCACGTCTTGCGACAGATACACGTCTTGAATCGCGTTCAGCAACTTCACCCCTTCAACAAAGGGCTTCTGGAAGGCCTTGCGTCCGGAAATCAATCCCATGCCGCCAGCGCGTTTGTTGATCACAGCGGTGCGCACTGCCTGGCGCAAGTCGTCCTTGCCCGATTCGCCGCCGGAATTGATCATGCCGACCCGCCCCATATAGCAATTCGCTACCTGGTAACGCACCAGATCAATCGGATGATCGGTGGTGAGATCGCTATACACCTTGGCGCTGGTCTTGCCGAACTTGAGCGCATTGTAGCCACCGTTGTTCTCCGCCATTTTCTGCTTGACGATATCAGCCCCGATTGTCACTGCGAGGTGGTTGGCCTGACCGGTCAAATCGGCGCTGACATGGTAGTCCTTGTCCGCAGTCTTGAACGCCGCATTGCGCGTATAAGCCCACAGGATCGTTACCATACCAAGTTCATGCGCATGCGCGAACGCTTCGGAAACTTCCTGAATCTGTCGGCGCGATTCCTCGGAACCGAAAAATACCGTTGCCCCGACCGCACAGGCACCCATGTCAAAAGCCTGATTCACGCTCGCAAATAGGGTCTGATCGTATTTATTGGGATAAGTCAGCAGCTCGTTATGGTTGATTTTAAGAATGAATGGAATCTTATGGGCATAGCGCCGCGCCACCATCCCCAGCACCCCGAGGGTAGAAGCCACGCCGTTGCAGCCGCCCTCGATCGCGAGTCTGGTAATATTCTCAGGGTCAAAAAACATCGGGTTAGGTGCGAACGAAGCGCCACCTGAGTGTTCTACACCTTGATCCACTGGCAGCAACGATAAGTAACCGCTGCCCGCCAAGCGCCCGTGGTTGTATAACGCCTGTAGATTACGCAGCACGCCCGGCTTGCGGTCGCTTGCAGCCATCACCCGGTCGATGAAATCTGACCCCGGTACATGCAGCCCATCTTTCGGTATTCCCTTGCATACATGATTGAGAAGCTTGTCGGCTTCATCCCCCAGCATTGCGGTAATGTCGGTCATCTTTTTCTCCTTGTTCCATTACGGTTTGCGAAACTCACTTTTTCATAATAGTTGATGAACCTGCCCCTCTCAAGAATTGGCTATATATTCTGCGCCAGTAAAGGGTAATCAGTGATCACGCCATCGACATCCAGTTCCAGACAATGGCGGTGCTCGGCTCCTGTCACTGGGCCATAAACAAAATTGCGGAAACCATCTGCGGCAGCCTGCTTCAACATGGCCTCGTCCAGAATATTGTAATCCCAGACGATATAATTGATCCTGGGGTTGCCCTCACAACTGGCTAACAGGGAATCGAGAGTCTGTGGTCGATGTGCCACCAACAAGCCGCAATCCATTTTGAGGGAAGATGCGCACATCGCCACTACATCGTGACGGAAAGAGGTGACAAGAATGCGATGACTAACCTGATATTTTCTAAGCACTCCGATCACCAGTGGCAGCGCCTGTGTGGTCTTGATCTCGATATTCCACAGAATTCCGGGGAAATACTCTAGTGCCTCATCCAGGATCGGCACCTTATGCCCGAGCGCCTGTTCGATTTCGGCATGGGTGAGATCGGCTACCGCCTGCCCGGAGGCAATCACCCGATCATGAATCAGCACCGGCAGACCGTCGCGGCTGATGCGCACATCGGTTTCAATCCCGTTCGCCCCCAGCGTCACCGCTGCTTCGAAAGCAGCCAGCGTATTTTCGGGAACCGCCGTATGAAATCCGCGATGGGCGATGATCAGCATGGTTTATGTTGCCTCTTATCAGTCCGCAGCAGGCATTGGCCGCTGGCGGAAATGGTTGCTGTTGTCATAATAAATTTCATCCGCATTGTCCGATACCCAGCCGGGATAACCCAGTACCGGCACTGGCGGCAAAGCAATCGGGGCAGCGGCACCACCGGACAAAAAATTATCCAACATCGAATCGGCTACAGCAAGCTGCGTTGGTAAAGGATGGTGGAAAAAATCCTGCTCCACCGAAAGGATAATGCCTTTTCCGGTCATGCCAGCATACGGTTTCAACGCTTTCTCGTAGAGTCCGTGGCCAAACAAGAAAAATCTCATGTGGGCACACACTGCCTCGCGCTGCCACCAGAACAGTTGCTTCCATTCAAAATTTTGCAGCAATTTACTCAGTTCGGCATCGCTGCTCACCACGATCACACCCGACTCATCAAACAGCGTTGCCATATCCCGCAGCGGGCCGCGCTGCACTTTTTCGTTGCCGTGTTCCTGCAGTAACGCCTGATAGTGTAACTGGTTGAGCGCTGCTTTGGCGCGCGGGAAGGTGAGCCATACCAGCGCGTTGAACAGATCGTGCCAATTTTGCGCACGGGTCTGCACTTCCCCCGCGAGATAGGTTCGTGGCTCGTACTGTTGCGCGAATTCACGGGCTGAAACGTCCTGAGAGACAAAGTGTATCGGTTTGTCAGAGCGGGTGACGGGCGGCGTAGCGACGTTATCCTGCAAATTCTCCAGAGCACCGATGTCGGGCCAGTCGTGCAGATGCTCAAGGCCGCCTCCGGCTGGACGCAACGGTTCAAACAGCGGTGAGGCTTGCAGAAAATCCGGCGTCCAGCAAGACACACTCACTTGATGGCTCTTTCGTCGGCAGAACGCAGCCTGGCAGAAAGAAAAATACACAGTATGGTCGAGACAGCGGCGATGATACCCACCGTGCCAAAACGGGTCAGCTCCCCGGCAGCCGATTTGCCCATGATGGATCCCGCCATCAGCGATGCAAAACCTGCGGCGATCTGCTGCACCGAGGCATTAAAACTCATGAAACTGCCGCGCAAACGGGGCTCCACGCTGGAAATTATCAACGCCATCGCCGGCACGAAGCGCCCCGAGACAAAAATCATGAACAGCGTAGTAGCGCCAATTGCAAGAATTACCGGCACTTTCGACAAATGCGTAACCAGCAGAATCGGCGCGATAGAGATAACGGCGATGATACCGAACACCTTGCGCTTACCGTGACGATCGGCATACCTGCCGATCCAGCGTGCAGTAAAGAATGTAGTCAAGCCGCCGAAAAAATAAAGATAAGGCAGATCGGTTTCCGCCAACCCCACATTGGCGACCATGTAGAGACTAATGAAAGGGATCACCGAGAAACCAGCGAACATCAGCATGGTAATCAAGGCAAATGCGTTCAAATGGTTACGGTTGAAGAAAATCGTGCGGAACTGCTGCAAAGGATTACTCTCCCGCTGATGTTCAAGATGGCCGCGCAATGGCGGTAATGCACGCCAAGCTGCGGCGATTATCAATACGCCTAACACAGTCAGAAAAAAGAACGGTGCGCGCCAGTCCGACAGGTTGGCAAGAAACAGGCCGATCGGCAAACCCACCACCGCTGCAAGAGAGAAGGCCGACATCACCGTGCCGGTAGCGGCACCACGACGGTATTCAGGAATAATGTCACCGATGATGGAAAACACCACCGCCCCCATCATCCCGCCGAATGCTCCCGCTATCGCCCGCGCCACCAACAGCATGGGATAGTTCGGTGCCAGCGCGCACAGCAGCGTGGCGGTGGCAAAGCCGCCACACAGTACGATCAACACTGTCTTGCGGTCAAAACGGTCAATCACGAACGCGGCGAAGAAACCGCACAGCCCCGCGCTGAAAGTGTAAATTGAAACCAGAAAACCAAATTGCGGCGGGGTGATCTCGAACAGGCGCATGAACTGCGGCCCCAGCGGCATCATGATCATGAAATCCATGATATGGATGAAATGCACTCCCACCAGAATTGTCAGAATAGACCATTCGCGCGCAGGTGCCTGATGCGGCATTGCACCACATTCCATCATTTCGGAACTGTCACCAGCCTGGAGAATATCTTCAGTATTAGGAGGCGCCTGGGTATCTTTGTAAATCATGGAAATCTCTGGATAATTCTGCCGTGGATTATAGAGGCGCCCCCAGGTTCGCACCAATAAAATCAGCTAGTGCCTTTATCCATGGTTTCTGCATGAAAATGAAACCGTCATTGTGGCCGCCTTGCAATTCCAGGAACTGCTTCGGCTCCGGCGCTGCCTGGAACAGCGCACGGCCTTGCTCAAACGGCACGATATCATCCTGCGGACTATGAGCAATGAACACCGGGCAAGTAACCGAGCGCAGATATTCCAGGGTGTTATATTCGAAACGGGACAGCAGTCGCGTTGGCAGAAAAGGATAAATCTTTGCCGCCATATCAGGCACGGAAGTGAAAGTGGAAGCCAGCACCAGCGCCCCTGGCTTCTCGTGTGCCGCCAGCCATGCCGCCACCGCGCCGCCAAGGGATTCACCGAACAGTACCACGCGGGCAGATGGAACGCCTTTGGTTACGGTGAGGTAATGCCACGCCGCCTGGGCATCGAGATGAGTACCGGACTCCGAAGGTGAGCCGCTGCTGCGACCGTAGCCGCGATAATCAAAAATGAAAGTGTCATAGCCCAGCCCGACCAGCATGGCCAGATAATCCAGGCGATAGGAAATATTGCCGGCGTTGCCGTGAAAGAACAGCACCGTCCCCTTGGCTGCAGTGGCGGCAGGTGCTGGCATAAACCAGCCATGCAGGGTCTCATTGTCAGCAGTAGTGATTTCCACGGATTCGTAGACCAGTCCCACCTGCTCGGGTGTGGCAATGAGGTCACGTCCAATTTCCGGAAAATAGATCAGATGCGACTGGGCAAAAAACACCAGCAGTAGCAACGCAACGTAGGTGGTTGCCGCCATAATGGCTAAGTTGAGCAGCATGCGTGTGAGCACGAATTGATTAATCTCCCTATCTCGTGTCTATAATAGCTATTTTCCAGTCATTAGGAGCACAAATGAATCTTGATCGAGTGAATTCTGGTCGCGACCTCCCCAACGATTTTAACGTCATCATCGAAATACCGATGAACGCTGATCCCATCAAGTACGAAGTAGACAAGGAAACCGGCGCCATGTTTGTGGATCGTTTCATGTCCACGTCGATGCACTACCCGTGCAACTACGGTTATATTCCGCACACGCTGTCAGATGACGGCGATCCGGTGGATGTGCTGATGCTGTCGCCGGTGCCGCTCATCCCCGGCGTGGTGGTACGCTGCCGGCCACTGGGCATGTTGAAAATGACCGATGAAGCTGGTGAGGATGCCAAGATCCTGGCGGTACCAATCGACAAGCTCTGCAGACTATACCGCAAAAAAAAATCGCACAAGGACCTGCCCGAACTGGTGCTGTCACAAATCTCGCATTTCTTCGCCCACTACAAAGATCTGGAAGTGGGTAAATGGGTCAAGATCGTTGGCTGGGTAGGAGTCAAAGACGCCAAGGCGGAAATCATGGCCGGGGTTAAACGCTATAACAAGGCCAAGAAGAAACCGATGTTCTAGAAAAATTAGCTAATGAAATTAATTGGGGTGGCGGCGATGACGGAGCTGACTAGATACTGTGGAAATCGGCTATATGCAACGGTATCGGTGTCTACTTCACGTTGGTCATCACAGGAGTAATCGCGCGGTGCAAGAAATCTTCGACGCAATTGACCAGTATGCAGACGCCTACGCAGGGCTGGAACAGCTTCAGCGCTCTCGCACGCGTGAGATTCCTATCGGGGATCAAAAGACTGGCGTCATTGCCGAGTTCTTTGCGCGTATCTACGCGAGGCATCGGTTCCCCGAAGCTGCATTGGAATTTGGTTCCGCCAGTGAGCACGCCTGGGATATCAAAGTTCTTCGGCCCGGCCAACCTGAGCTCAAAGTGCAGGTCAAAGCTGTTTCTGCGCATTCAGAAACGAGTCGTGTATCTCCCATTCATCCTGGGTGGCATCAGCTCTGGCTCATGCGCTTAGATGAACATCTTCGACCACATGCGCTCTGGGTAGTTGAAGCGCAGACCGCAGCATGGTCAAACACCTTGCTGAAGAACCGCACTATGCCCAAACTCGGAAAGCCCCAATCCGGTTCTGCTGAGTTGAGAGCAGGTGCAAATGAAACCACCCCATTTCTTGCCTCGCTGGTGACGGCCAACCCATCATTCCACCGGATCTGCGCGAAAAGCCGCGCAGGCCGTTGAATTCAAACATTAGCGCTCAGGAGGATGCTTTGGCCTTCTTTCATGTATTGCTGACATTCCTTGATGCCCGACAAGAGGCTCGCTGCGTGCTAATGGACTTGAGTGAACGTGACCTCAAGAAACAGTTCCTCCAATCATATAGCCGCGGCACGACCATGCTTGCTGGTTCGGAAGTCATCGACACGATGAATATCCACAGCACAACCATTATCAAGACCGAACGCACAAACGAGGAAGAGCGAGAAGACATACAGGAATCCAGTCGAAAGCATCTTGATGAAATGAACAGACAAGGTGGTTTGGTTTTCTTGGGGCCTCCCCATGGCTACGACCCCAAGGACATCGTTGAAGCAGGTGTTGACGTTACGCAAACCTACATCAACACTCCGCCGGGTCATGGAAGGACTTCGGTGTTGTTGGCCATCCTCACCCATCCCTGGATCAGTGCGATAGCAACTGGCCTTGTAGTCGCGGGCCTCGTAAAGGCGCTGGGGTGGGTCTGAGCGCTAACCCTGCAATCCACCGGACTCGCGTCATAAGGAGCCGTGCCAGCCGGTTAATTCACACATTAGCCACCAGAGGAATGACACGATGAACCGATACGATCCCAAGCTCGCACCCAATCCAGACGAGTGGCTCGAACTCGATGAGCAGGAGCGAATCCTTCTTGTCGAACAGCACCACCGTCTCGCACGTGACAAACTGCCAAGTCTAACGGCGCACGCGATCTTTCATACAATCGTTGAGAATCAGATCGCCTTAAACCTTGAGCCTGTTGTCAGGGCGATGACACGCCTCACCAAGGAAGGCTTAACCCGGCACGACGCCGTCCACGCCATTGCCTCGGTTGTCGCCGAGCACATCCACGATCTCTTCAACACAAATGATGGGTCCAACACTTCCCAAGCCCACTACCACGCGGCTGTTGAAAGACTCAATGCAAAGAATTGGCGTGGCGACTAACATATATGTGCTGACTTTGGTACGCTTATAAGCGCGCCGGAAATTTCCTTACCTGCTTTCTTTTTTTAGAATGGAATTCATGAAATCAGCTTGTTACACCTGCCTGCTCGTTTTGATCTTTACGGCATCTACTGCGAGCGCATTCGCCTTCACGGTATCAGGTGGACGCGAGGCTAATACCTTGAATGCAGAAATGCCGATTAACAGCAAATTCAGTAGCAAATCTAAATTAGATATGGGAATGCCTGCGGAGATAGCGAAGCTGGAGGCATCAGCGAAAATCAGCGCAATCAATGGTGGAATGCTTGAAGAAGAACTGGCGATGGGTGGTGGCCCATTCCAGAAGGTTGAAACACAGCGGGTAGCCCAGCTTGACGCTGGAAGTAAACGGCATGATAGCGAGCGGCTATCTATTGCAGACAAGAAACAAGGTGAAGAGAACAAAGCGTGCTCCGACTGCCCTGAATTAATACCCATTCCGGGTAATAAATTTGCCATCGGTAAATTCGCTGTAACCTTTGATGAATGGGATGCCTGCGTAGCGGGAGGTGGTTGCGGCGGATATCAACCTTCGGATAATGGCTGGGGGCGCGGCAACAGGCCGGTAATCAACGTGAACTGGAACGATGCACAAACCTATATTCAATGGCTGTCACACAAAACCGGCAAAAGCTACCGCCTGCCAAGTGAAGAGGAGTGGGAAATCGCCACGCGTGCTGGCACCACTACCGAGTATTACTGGGGCAATGATGTCGGGCATAACAATGCCAATTGCGATGGCTGCGGGAGCGAGTGGGACAACAAAAAAACTGCGCCTGTTGGCAGTTTCAAGCCGAACGCTTTCGGCCTGTACGATATGATGGGAAATGTCTGGCAATGGACAGATACCTGTTGGCAAGGAAATTGCGTAAAACGTATGTATTGCGGCGGCTCATGGAATCACAGACCGCAGGATATGCGTGCCACTACGCACAACTGGTTTGATACAACGAAGCGTATGCGATACCTGGGATTTCGCCTCGCTATGACGCTCCCTTGAAACACTGTAGCCAAATGGACGATCTTCCCTTCTTCACCTGATCCTCGTAGGGGGAATCTGGAGCAATTAGCCTGCAATTAAAGGGGCTAGGGCACACGCCAATTCGTACAAAGCGTCACTCCACGCCTCCAACCCCTTATTCCCACCCATTCAACTGAAAAAACCCTGCCCGGTTCAACACATCTTCTGAATAATCGCGGTGGGCCGTGTAAAAATCCACATCAAGCCCATTGCGAATGGCTTTGAGGACATTGCCTGGGCCACAGTTATAAGCCGCTAGCGCCGCGCGTAACAAGAGCTTACCCTGCAGATTCTCCTTACGCTGAAAGAAGCTGAGACAATCGGCCAGCACCTTGCAGCCGTAGAGAATGTTCTGTTGCGGATCCTGCCAGTTGCCGGTACGGGCAAACTCATGCGCATCGAAGTCGATCTGCATCAGACCGCGGCCAAAGCCGCCGCCGTCCGGGGGCAATGCATCCTGGCGAAAACGTGTCGGGGCACTGCGTCTGGCAAAATCACCGGTACCACCAGTGCCTGCTGGTTTTAAAGCCAAACCCCAGTTCGATTCGCGTGAACCCAGCCCGCCCAGTACAGGTACGTCGATATCATACTGCTGCGCGCCTTGCTTGATGAATGCCAGGTATTGAGTGGCAGCGGCTAGTTGCCTGAGGTACCCGCTGTCGTTACGTGGAATGGTGGTGGGATAAATCTTGTCGGGCGCCGGTGCTGGTGTTCCAAGCAGTGCCGCCCAAGTCGATGCGCCAGCGATGCCGTCATCGTCCAGATTGTGTTCGCTCTGGAACTGCTTAAGAGCAGCCTCGGTATCACGCCCAAAATAACCATCGGCATCGAGCGTATAGCCTTCCTGCTTCAACTCGTTTTGTAATTCCTTGACTTCGTCGCGTAATTCGGGCGACGTGTGGTCGTAGCCATCGTTCAATCTCAAGATCGGTCGGCTCATGGAGCTATTCCCCTGTGGCGTGTCTCCGGCAGCACCTTACTTCTTCGTCTTCGTTTTCGTTTGGATGCTGAAAGCTTTTGCCGCGCGCACTGTTGCTTCGCACTCGAGTTGCGGTACCTGGTCGTAGCCTTCGTGCCGCAGTGAGCTGCGGACGCGCGTCAGCAATTCGCTGCGAGAAACGTTGCCGCCAGCATCGCGCATATGCTTGCAAAAATAGTAAGTGAAGGCACCGTTGTAGGTACCACCGATGGATGC
>CAMDAX010000075.1 GCA_945888885.1 Nitrosovibrio sp. Nv4
TTCGATGGCAGCGCGTGTCAGTACGGAGATGTTCACTACCGCTGGCGTAACGTCTTGCAGCAGCGGTGCCAACGAGGGGACGCCACCCTTGCTGTCGGTAAGCGGCAGCGCCGCTGCGCCAGCAGGTGACGCCAGTGTCAGCCAAATAATAAGAACGGTACCGAGTAATTTCGTCATATGAGATATCTGGACAAATTTCGTCACGAGCGAACTTGATGGTTACAAATTTAGGCTGTTGCGCAAGTTTACGATCTCTGCCGCTTCCGAAGTGAATGTCTCCTGATCGAACGCCGTGTCACCATTGGCAACAGGTTCACCCCCTGCTTTGAGTCCGAGAAAATCATACAGCGCGGGATCGGCCAGGTGCGAGGGTTGTACATTCTGTAGTGCGGTGAACATGGTCTCCAGCCTGCCAGGAAATTTCCGATCCCATTGTTGCAGCATTTCCTTTACTGCCTGGCGCTGTAGGTTTTTCTGTGAACCGCACAGATTGCAGGGGATGATGGGAAAACCCTCCACTTCAGCGTAGGTAGCCAGATCTTTTTCCTTGCAGTAAGCGAGCGGGCGAATCACGATATGCCGACCATCATCGCTCACCAGTTTGGGCGGCATAGTTTTAAGCTTGCCGCCGTAGAACAGGTTGAGAAACAGAGTCTCTAGAATATCATCGCGGTGGTGCCCCAGCGCGATCTTGGTTGCACCCAGTTCGCTGGCGACGCGATACAGCACTCCCCGGCGCAAACGGGAGCAGAGACTGCAAGTCGTCTTGCCCTCGGCAATGACGCGTTTCACCACGCTGTAGGTATCCTGCTCGACAATGCGAAATGGTACGCCGACACCGGTGAGGTATTCCGGTAGCACATGCGCGGGAAAGCCGGGCTGTTTCTGGTCCAGATTTACTGCGATCAATTCAAACTGCAACGGCGCATGAGCCTGCAGATTGAGCAGGATGTCGAGCAGTGCGTAGCTGTCCTTGCCGCCAGACAAGCACACCATCACCCGGTCACCCGCCTCGATCATGTTGAAATCGGCGATTGCCGAGCCGACTAGACGCCTTAACCGTTTGTGCAACTTGTTGGTGTTGTACTGTTCCTTTCTGGACACAGCTTCCATGGTAAGCCCTATTGCTACGATGATACTGACCACTTAATGGACAGAGGAGAGATCGAAAAGTTTTCGATGGTCAGCAAACACTATACTTCGAAACGTCAATATATAATACGTGTGCGGATATTGATGTGCTGGTAACTACATTGCGACGCATCAAGGGTGGTCGCAATATTCCTTGAATCAAAGATGGTGCGATAGTAGCAAATAGGCAGTAGATCAGTGTTCCAGGAAATATCTGAACAAGTCTTTGGGCAAGACGGGATGATCATGATGCACGCAACAAAGATTGTATCTTCTGCTTCTAACGATGACGGTGCCAAAAAGACCAGGAAATGAACATCCAGTTTTTCTGAAATTCACAAAGCATAGCGCTATGCTTTGTCAGACTACGAGAGAAAGAGGTCTGCTCCTGCCATTCGGCCTCCATCACGCCCGTGATGGTAAACTGGGGGACTTATTCGGGTTTCCTGTATCCTTTCTAGGAAGCAGGCTCTATCTTAACCATTACGAATATTTGAACATCTAGAGGCAGAGCGACAGTATGAACTTTCAGCAGCTACGCATCATCCACGAAACGGTTCGGCAGAATTACAATCTGACGGAGGCAGCCAATGCTCTGTTTACTTCCCAATCCGGTGTAAGTAAGCATATAAAAGATTTGGAAGATGAATTGGGTGTTGAGCTGTTCGTGCGCAAGGGAAAGCGGCTGCTTGGATTGACTGACCCCGGCAAAGAATTGATAAAGATCGTCGAGCGCATCTTGCTTGATGCAAAGAACGTCAAACGTCTGGCTGAACAGTTCAGCAATCAGAATCAGGGGAGGTTAACCATCGCGACCACGCATACGCAAGCGCGCTATGCATTGCCACCTGTGGTGACCCAATTCAAAAAAGCGTTCCCCCACGTGCATCTCGTTCTGCATCAGGCCAACCCTCGGGAGATCGTATCGATGCTACTCGACGGCATGGCAGATATTGGCATTGCTACCGAGGCGCTGGAGAGTGTTGCAGAGCTAGCGTCTTTCCCCTACTACTCCTGGCATCACGCTGTCATCGTGCAACCCGGGCATCCACTGGAGTCGGTGCATCCCCTCACGCTTGAGGCAATTGCCGAATTTCCGATTATCACCTACCACGAAGGCTTTACTGGGCGAACAGGAATTGATAAGACATTTGCCAAAGCAGGGTTGATACTTGATATCGCCATGTCGGCATTGGATGCTGACGTCATAAAAACTTACGTAGAGCTCGGATTGGGGACAGGCATCGTCGCCGCAATGGCATTCAATCCTGCGCGTGATACGGGCCTTAATCTGCTCGACAGTTCACATCTATTTCAGGAAAACACTACTAACATTTCTGTCCGGCGTGGCCATTACCTGCGCGGGTACGCCTACCGTTTCATCGAACTTTGCCTGCCCTCACTGAATGAGGCGGCAATTCGCTCAGGCGTCAAGCCCGTGGCGGATGTAGAGCTCGATGATTGAATTGTCAGACTGATATTCCAGGTTTATTCCCCAGCTTTATCATCCAAATTTCTCTAAATCCGGCAGGTGGGTGGGGCAGAGTATGGTTGCGAGTAATTACATAGATCCCACCGAAGCAAATTTACTTATCTATAAAATGGATAAGTAAATGAAATGATATTATTTTTAATTATAAAGTCTGTCTGTTAATCTCCTGTCCATCGATCTTCATCACTCTGTCAGATGAAGTAAATGGCTGTCATTACCCCTCTCGAAATTAAAGCGTATCGCAGCAGAGCGGGCTACCAGACGAGTGCCTGCAGATAGAGCTCAGGGAAAAATGTACATAGGCTGTAACGAACCCGAAAGTAAGGCTACAAGGCCATAGGGTTATAAGGCCATAAGGCCTTGAGCTGCCGGGTTTGCTAACCAGAGTAATCCCGATGCAGCAACCTAAAATAGCACCGACCATAAAGATGGAGGTGGGAACAACAAATCAATAGAGGTGACTGACCGGAATGCCGGAGGAGTCATTCAGGAGAAGATAGTGAAATATTATTGGCGAATCGTGCTTGTATTTGCAATCGGCATATTGCCCATTGGATCGATCCAGGCAAATGTGGGCAGCAAGCAATCCGGGGAACCCCAGGCAACTCGGCAAGGAGTACAGCGGTTAGCCCAAACTGGGGGATCAACTACAGCTAAAAAACCGGTCAAGTCACCAGACGAAAACTTCAAGTGGGCGATCAAGCCGGAGGATCAACCTGCTGCTCCATCTGGCCCTAGTCCGTATTTGTATTCAGATCGCGAGTACGATTGGTGGGAGCAGCCTGCTGCCAAAGCGGCAGCAGCCCAAAACCCTGCAAGCTATCACCGGCGTTCTAACAGCTATGCCACTAATCCTGACTCCGATCCGCCAAGATATGTGCGCAAGCTGAGCGAGATCGGTGTTGATGCATTCAAGGATGTCACTTGGCTGGAAATTGGGTTTGAGCACCGCACCCGTTACGAAATGCGCCACAATGACATACGGCATGTTGAAGGCGGATTCGATAACCCTTTCTTCCTGCGTAATCGCGCATATTTTGGGATAAAAGAAATCCTTGATCCGCTCCGTTTTGCGGTCGAGTTTCAGGACTCACGGGTCTATAACCACAAATTTGCGTCTACTGATCAGGAAAGAAATTCCTACGACCTGATCAACGCATACGGTGAGTTATATTTCAAAAAAGCGCTGGGCGAGGATGATCGTGGACAGAACCGGCCACTGAGGTTCCGTGTGGGCCGTATGGCCTATGAAGTATTGGACCGACGTTTTATCGGACGCAACGAATGGCGCAATACCACCAATTCCTTTGAAGGTTTTCGCCTGAATCTGGGTCAGCAAAATAACCCCTGGGAAGTGGAGCTGTTTGGTTTGCAACCGGTTAAGCGTCTACAAACCAGATTTGATGAGGCCAATGAGCACCTATGGGTATTTGGTGCGATCGGCCATTGGCGCAAGTGGTCTGACATCATCACGCTGCAACCGTATTACATGGGTCAGAAGCAAACGGCTGACCCCAATGGCTTTACAGCAACAAACCGGCTTGATCGGGAAATTCATATGCCGTCACTGCGCGGATACGGCAAAGTTGGAAATCTGCTGGATTACGATCTCAATTTCAGCTATCAGTTCGGTACTAATGGAACCCAGCGGCATGACGCTTATGGCTTTACTACCGAAGTGGGGCGGAGCTTTGATTACGCCTGGAAACCGCGTCTGAGTACTTTTTATGGTTACGCCACCGGTGATCGTGATCCCAACGACAATGTAAATAATCGTTTTGACCGTTTTTTTGGTTTTGCGCGCCCTTGGTCAGCGGATCATTATGTTGTTTATGAGAACATCAAATCTCCAAAAATCAGATTTGACCTTCAACCGACCCAGAAATTTGGGATAGAAGCGGGCTACACCTGGTTCTGGTTGGCCAGCAGTACAGATCGTCTCTTCGACACCTTCGACGGTAACATCAGTGTTACTAAGGATCCTGGTTTCAATCGGGACACGACTGGGAGAAGTGGCGACTCCGTCGGGGGAGCGTTTGAAGGGCGTATACGCTATCAACTTACACCACGAGTTAACACCGTGGTGGGTTATACCCATTTTACCGCTGGCGATTTTGTAAAAAACCGAATAGCGGCACATCCTGATCATATTGCACAGCGCTCAGGCAACACTGACTTTCTCTATGTTGAAGTATTAATCAGTGCTTTTTAAATGATCCTGCATGTCTTCACTTAATTATCTTTATCAGAGGAAAAAATCATGAAAATCAAAACATGGCTGGCAACAGCTTTGCTGGCGGGTTTGTTAATCAGCGGCAACGCGTTCGCGGAAAGGGCTTTACTCAACGTTTCGTATGATCCGACACGTGAGCTTTACCAGGAGTTCAATGCCTCATTTATAAAACAGTGGCAGGCAAAAACCGGGGAAAAGGTTTCTATCAAGCAATCCCACGGCGGTTCTGGCAAACAGGCGCGGTCCGTGATCGACGGTCTTGGGGCGGATGTGGTGACGCTTGCTTTGGCCAACGACATCCACGCCATCGCGGAAAAGGCTAAACTGCTGCCGGAAGACTGGCAGAAGAAATTTGCGCGCAACAGTACACCTTATACCTCGACCATCATTTTCCTGGTGCGCAAAGGTAACCCTAAGGGTATCAAGGACTGGAACGATCTGGCCCGACCTGGTGTGGCGGTGATTACCCCCAATCCAAAAACCTCCGGTGGAGCTCAATGGAATTATCTTGCGGCATGGGAATTTGGCAAGCGGAACTTTGGTGAGGCTAGAGCAAAAGAATTTGTCGCTGATATCTACAGGAATGTGCCAGTACTTGATTCCGGCGCACGCGGGTCAACCACGACTTTCGTTGAGCGCGGTGTCGGTGACGTACTTATTTCATGGGAGAACGAGGCTTTTTTGGCGATCAAGGAGTATGGCGCAGACAAGTTCGAAATCGTGATACCGTCACTCAGCATACTCGCGGAGCCGCCGGTCGCGGTGGTGGATAAAGTGGTGGATAAGAAAGGTACACGCGATCTTGCCGAAGCCTACCTGCAGTATCTCTATTCGGAGGAGGGCCAGGAGATCGCTGCAAAGAATTTTTATCGGCCGACCGATCAGAAGGTCGCGGCAAAATATGCTAAACAGTTCCCGGCAATCAAATTGTTCAAGATCGATGAGGCATTCGGCGGCTGGAAGAACGCACATAAGATCCATTTTGCCGATGGTGGCACGTTCGATCAAATCTACCAGAAGTGACCGCGCTAGCCTGTCACTGACAAACAATAACCAAGTTTAGCAGGAGTGCATAATTGAGTACGTTTAAGCAACACAGCATCCTGCCGGGGTTCAACCTGGCACTCGGGTTTACGCTGCTTTATCTGAGCCTGATCGTGTTGATCCCGTTATCGGCAGCGTTTATCCGTACTACCGAGCTTACCTGGGAAGAATTCTGGTTTGCGGTGACGACGCCGCGCGTGCTGGCCTCGTACCGTTTGACGTTTGGTGCCGCGTTTGCAGCTGCATTGGTCAACGCGGTATTCGGGCTGCTGGTGGCTTGGGTGCTGGTACGTTATCGCTTCCCCGGAAAGAAGCTGATAGATGCATTGGTAGATTTGCCATTCGCGTTGCCAACTGCAGTGGCTGGCATCGCATTGACGGCGCTCTATGCTGGCAACGGGTGGATCGGCCAGTATCTTGAGCCGCTGGGCATCAAAGTGGCTTTCACCCCGATCGGGGTTTTTGTGGCATTGACTTTTATCGGCTTACCGTTCGTGGTGCGCACGGTGCAACCGGTACTCGAAGACATCGAGTCGGAACTGGAGGAGGCGGCTGCCATGCTGGGCGCGAACCGGTTACAGACTTTTTTGCGGATAATTTTTCCGACGATCTTTCCGGCATTGATGACTGGTTTTGCGCTTGCCTTTGCCCGCGCGATCGGTGAATACGGGTCGGTCATTTTTATCGCTGGCAATATGCCGATGGTTTCCGAGATCACCCCGCTGCTGATCATCACCAAGCTTGAACAGTACGACTACGCAGGCGCCACGGCGCTGGCAGTCGTAATGCTGGTCATTTCATTTATCTTGTTGCTGGTCATCAATCTGCTGCAATGGTGGGGTCGCCGCCGCAGTGCTTTGGCATGAGGAAATTCAAATGAACGCTACCAATCTTCCTGCGACTTCCCGCATGCGGCGTCCGCGAGCCACCCAGGAACCTGCCTGGGTACGCTGGACTCTGATCGGGTTGGCCCTCGCGTTTTTGACGCTGTTCCTTTTTGTGCCGCTGATTCTGGTGTTCTATGAGGCGCTGAAGAAGGGAGCGGATGTCTACTTCGCCGCCATTATTGAGCCGGATGCACTGTCGGCAATTCGACTTACCCTGACCGTTGCAGCGATTGCGGTGCCGCTCAATTTAATTTTCGGCATAGCGGCTGCCTGGGCTATCGCCAAGTTTGAATTTCGCGGAAAAAGCCTGCTGATCACACTGATTGATCTGCCATTCTCGGTGTCACCGGTAGTCTCGGGGCTGATCTACGTGCTTATCTTTGGTTTGCAGGGCTGGTTGGGGCCATGGCTGGCGGAGCATGATATCCAAGTCATATTCGCGGTATCTGGTATCGTATTGGCAACCGTTTTCGTGACTGTCCCATTTATTGCGCGCGAGTTGATTCCACTGATGCAGGCACAGGGTACCGAGGAGGAGGAAGCAGCGGTGGCGCTGGGCGCGAATGGCTGGCAAACTTTCTCCCGGGTAACCTTGCCGAATATTAAATGGGGTCTGCTGTATGGCACCATTCTCTGCAACGCGCGGGCGATGGGTGAGTTTGGTGCGGTATCGGTAGTATCCGGCCACATTCGCGGTAGCACAAACACCCTGCCACTGCACGTTGAGATCCTCTATAACGAGTATAATTTTGCGGCTGCATTCGCAGTAGCATCTTTGTTGGCACTGCTTGCGCTCGTGACGCTGGCACTGAAGACAGTGGTCGAATCCAGGATCACACAACATAAGGAGAATGCCAATGAGCATCGAGGTGCGTAATCTATCCAAGCAGTTTGGAACTTTCGCCGCGCTACGTGACGTCAGTCTGGAAGTGCATTCGGGCGAACTGCTCGCGTTGCTTGGCCCTTCTGGTTCAGGAAAAACTACGCTGCTGCGCGTGATTGCGGGACTCGATGTGGCGGATGCTGGCCAGGTGCTGTTTCAAGGCGAAGACGCTACCGATCAGCATGTGCGCGAGCGGCAAGTGGGTTTCGTATTCCAGCACTATGCATTGTTCCGCAACATGACAATTTTCGAGAACGTTGCTTTCGGTTTGCGTGTGCGTCCGAAGAACGTTCGCCCTCCAGATGCAGAGATACGTGATCGCGTCCATGATCTGCTGAAACTGGTACAGCTTGACTGGTTGGCTGAGCGCTATCCGCACCAACTCTCCGGTGGACAGCGTCAGCGTATTGCTTTGGCACGAGCGCTGGCGGTGGAGCCGAAGGTATTATTGCTGGATGAACCTTTTGGCGCGCTTGATGCCAAGGTGCGCAAGGAGTTGCGATCCTGGCTACGGAGGCTGCATGACGACATGCACATCACCAGCGTATTTGTCACCCATGACCAGGAAGAAGCTCTGGAAGTGGCGGATCGGGTGGTGGTTATGAATGGAGGACGCATCGAGCAGGTCGGTACGCCGGATGAAGTCTATGAGAACCCGGCAAGCCCGTTCGTCTATGAATTTCTCGGCAATGTAAACCTGTTCCATAGCCGACTGCACCGCGGGCGCGCTTGGATTGATGGCATCGAAGTCGACGCACCTGAACATGCCGAAGCAGAGGAACTCGCGGCGACCGCTTACGTGCGGCCCCACGATATTGAAGTCGACCGTGTTGCCAAGGATGAGGCGGCACTAGCGGCGCGCGTGACTCATGTTCTCTCGGTCGGTCCAATAGTGCGACTGGAGTTGATCCGTGAAGACAGTAAAGATAAGAACCCTATCCAAGTCGAGATCAGCAAGGAACGTTTTCGCGAATTGCAATTAGTGCGAGGTGATCAGGTCTTTATCAAGCCACGCCGCTTTGACCTGTTTCCAAATCAGATACATTAGATTTGAATGGATCCAGCTTAAAATTTTTACTGATTTGATGATGCGGATTCAAGGTGCCCTGAAGAGGTTGCTTATTGGTTGGTCCCCTTAATTCGCGAATAATTTGATTTATGGATTTGGATTTTCTATCTTAATTCAAAGGGCTGAGTTTTCTGCTACTCGACGAAAGTAGGACACTAAAGTCTGACCGATGTGTCAACAGGAGCCTGATCACTGACTTTTGTGAAGGAAGTTTTGGGTAGCCCGGAATAAACGCAATATAAATGGAGGAAATCATGACAAAAAAAGCTCTTATGGTAGGCATCAACGATTACAAGTCGATCAATGACCTGAGCGGTTGCATCAACGATGTCACTAATATGCGTAGCATATTAACCACCTATCTCGGCTTCACCAACAAGGACATTCGCGTCCTGACTGACCGTCGTGCCACCAAGGCAAACATCATGACCCGGCTCGGTTGGCTCACCAAGAATGCCAAAGCGGGAGATTATCTGGTGTTCCATTACTCGGGTCATGGCTCGCAAATCCGAGACCGGGACGGAGACGAATTGAGCGATAACATGGATGAATTGATCTGTCCCTACGACATGGACTGGGATGGCACTTTCATCACCGACGACGATCTCAACAAGACATTCAAAGCGCTGCCTGATGGCGTTCTGCTGGAGGTTTTTCTGGATGCCTGTCACTCGGGCACTGGTCTCAGGGAAGCAGGCTTGGATAGACCCGCTGAATTGGGGCCGAAGAATGCTCCAGTGCCACGTTTTCTTTCGCCGCCCATGGACATCGTCTGTCGCCACGAAGGGGAAGAGGACACTCTCAAGCCGAAACGTGGCTTCCGGTCGCCCAAACGCAGCACCGTGCATCACATTCTATGGGCAGGCTGCAGGGACAACCAAACGTCGGCAGATGCATCCATCGGTGGTACCTACAACGGTGCCTTCACTTACTATTTTTGCAAGCATATGCGCGATGCTGGCGGCAACGTTTCTCGCAGCGAATTGCTGACGCGCGTCCGCAGCTCACTGCGGCACGAAGGCTACGACCAGGTACCGCAACT
>CAMDAX010000076.1 GCA_945888885.1 Nitrosovibrio sp. Nv4
GACCTGTGGCGGCGGCAGCACCTGGTCGCGCCGCAACAGATAGGTGAGGCCGAGAATGGCGTTCATCGGGGTGCGGATCTCGTGGCTCATGTTGGCGAGGAAGGTGCTCTTGGCGCGGTTGGCGGCTTCGGCGGCATCGCGCGCGGCCATCAGTTCGCCGGTGCGCGCGGCCACCAGTTCTTCCAGATGATGCCGGTGTAGTTCGAGTTCCAGGGCGGTGCGTTTGCTTTCGGTGATGTCGCGAAACGTGCCGATCATGCGCAAGGGCTTGCCATCCTCGTTGCGGCTGACCACAATGCCGCGATCGACTATCCATATATAACTGCCATCTTTGCGCTGGATACGATACTCGCTGACGTAAAGTGGGATCCTGCCGTTTAGGTAGCCCTGCACGGCAGCCATGACTTCCGCTTTGTCTCCAGGGTGGATGCGACCTCTCCACTCACTAATGTCAGGGGCTATTTCATCTTCGGTATATCCCGTTAGCTCATTCCAGTGTTTTGAGAAGGATAGCGAGTTGTCTGTCAGGTTCCAGTCCCACACACCAGCGCCCCCTCCCTCCAAAGCAAACCTCCAGCGAAGTTCACTCTCCTTCAGCAGGTTCTGGTTTCTTTTTATTTCGGTGATGTCGCGGGCAGCGGCAAACATGCCACGCACCCGGCCATCAGCATCGCGATATATGCTGGCGTTATAGAGCACGTCGGTGGTGTTGCCGGAGACATGACGAATGGTTAGGGGGTAGTCGGTTACGCTGCCTTGTGAGAACACCTGCTGGTAGCCGGTGCGGGCTTTCCCGGGATCGGTGAAATAGTCGGCAAAGTCGCTGCCTATCATCTGCTCGCGCGCTACGCCAGTTACCTGTTCGGCGGCCACGTTGGCGTCGGTGATCTTGCCGTCTACACCGATCGTTACCAACGGATCCAGGCTCGCTTCTATCAGGCTGCGGGTGTATTGGGCGGTGGCTTGGGTAGATGCCAGCTCAGCAACCCGCTTGGCTTTCTCTTCATTGGCTAAAACCAGCTCAGTAACCCGCTTGGCTTTCTCTTCATCGGCCAAAACCAGCTCAGCAACCAGCTTGACTTTCTCTTCAGTGGCTAAAGCCAGCTCAGCAATCCGCTCAGTTAGCTGCCGACGCCTGGTGACGTCCAGCACCGATAGTCGGCATTCCTGTCCGGTTTCGGAGATGACGCCCTCAATGTGCGCGTAATAAAGGGAATGGTCATTTGGCGACAGGGCGACTTCGCAGACTTCCCTGATGCGACTTGCAAAGATCTTCTGCAGGAAAGCAGCGAAGGCGTCACGATCGCTCGCGAGTACGAACAGGCCAAAGGGCCGATTTAGCAGACGAGAGCGATCGTAACCAAGTAACTGTGCTCCACTCAAGCTCAATTTCAGGATCATCCCTTTGTGGTCGAGATTGAAATAGCCCGTCGGGGAAAAGTCATAAAGATCGGCGTATTGCTTAGCGAGTGATTCCATGTTGGCGTATGCCTGCTGGAGTTCCTTGTTCTGTAGCTCCAACTCAATCTGGTGCACCCTCAGTTCGTGGATGACCTGCGTTGCTTCCACCTCGGGTAGGTGTGCTACGCCTGCTGTAGTCGAACGCGACAACCGACCCTCAGCGAGGCGGCGCAGGGTGGTGGCATCATCGGTGGGTGAGCCCCGTTCCTTCTTCATGGCGCCTTGCCTTGCCTGTTTGCAGGTGCTGTACTGCTGTTTGATTCCGGTTCCACACCAAAGTCCAGTTTGATCTGATGTGCCGGCAGTTCGTGGAAAACCCCTGTTTTTGTCTGATGTGTTCGCAGTAACCGTTCTTCGGCGCGGCGGCGCACGGCGGCAGCCACATCGCCGACAGGCCTAGGCGGTGCATTTGAATCGAAAAAACAAGTCCGATTACGGCCTTTTTGTTTGGCTTGATACATTGCCAGATCTGCATGAATGAGAAGGTCATTCTGGCCAATTTCGTGATCAAGAAACATTTCCATCCCGATGCTTGATGTGCAAAGGTGCTCAATAATGGTTTCCATTTCGTTTTCTTGCTGGTTTTTCAGTACATAGGGTCGGGCCAGAGCGACGCGAATCTTTTCGGCGATGATACTGACTTCCTCGATTGATTTGGTTTTATCGATATTTACCTCGCTTAATAGCACCACAAATTCATCACCACCGAAACGCGAGACAGTATCCACCTTGCGTACGCAGTTTCTAATGCGGTGCGCCACTTCCACCAGCAGTAAGTCACCTACTATATGCCCATACTTATCGTTGAGCGGTTTGAAGTTATCCAGGTCGAGAAATATCACCGCACAGTAGCGGCCACTGCGTTTGCTGGCAGCCATGGCTTGAGCCAGCCGGTCTCCAAGCAGGTGACGATTGGGCAGACCGGTAAGCGCATCGTAAAAGGCAAGCTGACGGATTTTTTCCTGATCCTGTTTGTGCGCGGTGATGTCGTGGGACACGAGGATCATATGCAACGTCTGGTCCTGGCTACCCCCGATCAATCCTCCATGTGATTCTACGTGGCGGATGCTGCCGTCTGCCAGTACGAAGCGAAATTCGATCTGCAGGTCAAAACCTGAGCGTGCGGCATCCCTGAAAATTCGCATGACATATTTTTGATCGCTCGGGTGTATATGGGTGAAGAAGTTTGTGTCTTTAGCATCGCCAAAAAATCTGATGTATGCAGGGTTGCTGTAAATCCGCCATCCTTCCAGATCCAGCACTGCGATGAAGTCGTCAATATTCTCGGTGATCAAACGGAAGAACTCTTCCTGCTTGCATGCTATCTGTTCCACCTGTTTGCGCCAGGTGATGTCGGCCAGCACAATGCGCACCACCAGCGCCTTACCTTCTTTTATCAGGCGCAGGCAATCCAGTCGCACAGTGACGCCAGACCCGTCGCCGCGTTTGAAAGCCAGTTCACAAACCAGTTTCTCATCGTGTTTTAGTACGTCCAGAAAATGTCGGCGCCAGAGATTCTTGTCTTCGGGTGCAACGAAACGGGCAAGACGTTGCCGCAGTAATCTGTCACGCTCCACTCCAAGCAGTGCGGCGCCGGCAAGATTGATTTCAGAAATCAGTCCTTTATCGGTGAGGGTGAGATAACCGACCGGAGCGGAGTCATAAAAATCGACGTAATGGTCATGCGATTCTTCCAGCAATGCTTGAGACCGCCGCAACTCTTTGTTCCGCATCTCCAGCTCGGTTCGGCAAACCTGGAGTTCGTGCAGCAACTCCTCAACAGTGCGGGATGGTGCTGCCGCAGGCGAGGCGCGAGCAGATTTTGCTCCGGCTTTCGCGCGTAGCAGGCTCTGCTCATCCAGCTCTCTGGATTGGTCCGGTTTCTTGCTTATGATACTCACTCCCCCGCATGAGCGGAATTGGTTCCAACCTATTTCATCAGTGACACTTCGTTTGCTTTCCTCACTCGCGCCTGGTCGTGCTATTCGCCCCGAAGGAAGTCCTCTTGAGGGACGTACTGTCTGAGGCGTCCGTTCTTTATCGTCCCGTTTCACTTTCGAGTTAGGGTTGGATTAACCACCAGCGATAAATGTGTGGATGTCAGCTAAATTTTAAGTGTTCAATCCCCGAGCTCAGGTCCCGATCCTTAGCTTCCGCCCCTTGAAGTTTGATTTGCAAGCGCAGTTCATTTATGGAATCGGCGTTTCTCAAAGCATCCTCGTAGGAGATCTTGCCAGCTTCATATAGTTCAAATAGCGCCATGTCAAAGGTTTGCATACCCAGTTCGCGGGATCTTGTCATGATTTCCTTGATCTCGTGAACCGCACCCTTAAAGATCAGATCGGAGATCAGCGGGGAATTAAGCATAACCTCAATTGCTGCTACTCGGCCACTGCTTTGCTTCAGCGGGATCAGTCGCTGCGCAATCACCGCTTTTAAATTCAACGATAGATCCATTAGCAGCTGTGCCCTGCGCTCTTCCGGAAAAAAATTGATGATGCGGTCAAGCGCCTGGTTGGCGTTGTTAGCATGCAACGTGCCCATACACAAGTGGCCGGTTTCAGCGAAGGCGATAGCGTGTTCCATAGTCTCGCGTTCACGGATCTCACCGATCAGGATTACATCCGGCGCCTGGCGCAGGGTATTTTTCAGGGCTGCCTCCCACGAATCGGTATCCACCCCTATTTCGCGCTGGGTTACTATGCAGTTGATATGCTCATGCACGAACTCCACCGGATCTTCGATGGTAATGATATGGCCGTGGCTATTTTTGTTGCGATAGCCGATCATCGCCGCCTGTGAAGTGGACTTGCCGGAGCCGGTGCCACCGACAAAAATCACCAGGCCGCGTTTGCTCATCACTACGTCTTTCAATATCGGCGGCAACCCCAGAGTGTCAAATTCCGGAATCGTAGTGGTGATGGTACGCAGCACGAAACCAACCCGCTGTTGCTGGATGAAAGCGCTGACGCGGAAGCGCCCGATGCCAGGCGGGTGGATGGCGAAGTTGCATTCCCTGGTGGCTGCAAATTCTGCTGCCTGCTTGTCGTTCATGATAGCGCGCGCCAGTTCTGCGGTATGTTGCGGTGTCAACGGTTGGCTGGATACCGGCGCCAACTCCCCGTCCACCTTGAAGGCAGGGGGGAAACCGGCGGTAATGAACACATCCGAAGCTTTTTTGCTGAGCATCAGGCGCAGCAAGTCGAATATGAATTTTGTTGCCCGATTTGTTACCTGATCCGTCACCAGCTCTTGTTCCATGTGTGCCCCTTGCATTTCTCCACTGTGTTTGGAGAACATCATACTGGAAAACTGTCCTTGTTCATGGCTCTGGTACGAGCTTCCCCACTGGAAATAATATTACGTTTCACCATATCTGTCAGATTTTGATCCAGCGTCTGCATGCCTATGCCCTGGTTGGTCTGGATAGTCGAGTACATTTGCGCTACTTTCGCTTCGCGGATCAAATTGCGAATCGCCGGAGTGCCGATCATGATCTCATGTGCCGCTACCCTGCCGGTGCCATCCTTGGTTTTAAGCAATGTCTGCGAAATTACCGCACGCAGGGATTCTGACAACATTGCACGCACCATTTCTTTTTCATCTGCCGGGAATACATCAATGATGCGGTCGATGGTTTTGGCGGCGGAACTGGTATGCAATGTGCCAAACACCAGATGGCCGGTTTCCGCTGCGGTCATGGCTAGACGAATAGTTTCCAGGTCGCGCATTTCGCCCAGCAGAATAATATCCGGGTCTTCACGCAACGCCGAACGCAATGCATTGGAGAAGCTCAGGCTATCACGCCCAATTTCACGCTGATTGATGAGACACTTCTTGCTTTCGTGGACGAATTCAATCGGGTCTTCGAGTGTTAAAATGTGGCCGTATTGACTCTCGTTAATGGCGTTAATCATTGCCGCTAGGGTGGTGGACTTGCCGGAGCCGGTAGGGCCGGTTACCAGCACCACACCGTTTGGCTGTTTGACGATTTCAGAAAAAATCTTCGGCGCGTTCAGATCTTCCAGGCTCAATACTTTCGACGGGATGGTTCGCATTACCGCAGCGGCGCCATGCTGGGTGTTGAACGCATTCACCCGGAAGCGCGCCAGATTGGGCACCGCGAAAGAAAAATCGCACTCCAGATTTTCCTCATAGAATTTGCGTTGGTTGTCCTTCATGATGTCATACACCATGTCATGCACATCCTTGTGCTCCATCACCGGCAAGTTGATACGCTTGATTTCGCCATGCACCCGGAGCATCGGTGGCATACCAGAAGACAAATGCAGATCGGATGCTTTATTCTTGACCACGAAAGCGAGTAGCTCTACTATATTCATCAGAATACTCCGTCAGATGTAAATCAATTCAGGAACGTGGGACAACCGCGCAAATTATGACAACGATAGTCTCAAGCATAGCCCCAAGCTTGCAAGCCGTAAATGCCCGTATTGCCAGAGTTGCACAATCTGTTGGCCGGCAACCGGACGAAATCACGTTGCTGGCGGCAAGCAAAACCAATCCAGCCGAGCGAGTGCGGGAAGCCTGGCTAGCCGGACAAACTATTTTTGGTGAGAATTATCTGCAGGAAGCGCTGGTAAAAATATCCGCTCTTGCCGATTTGCCAATTGAATGGCATTTCATTGGCCCGATACAAAGCAACAAGACAAAACGCATCGCAGAGAATTTTGCCTGGGTTCACAGTGTTGACAGAGAAAAAATTGCTGACCGTTTGTCGAAAGACAGATCCGAATCGCTGCCACCGCTGCAAGTCTGCCTGCAGGTGAACGTGAGCGGGGAAGATAACAAGAGTGGTGTAGCGCCTGAAGGGGTGGCTAATCTGGCAGCTCATATCGTTCGCCTGCCCCGCCTGAAATTGCGCGGATTGATGGCTGTCCCCGAGCTCACTACTGCCACGGCTTTGCAACGCGACCAGTTTCACATGCTGCGGGAACTGTTTGATCAGCTTATGCGGGATGGATATGAACTCGATACCCTCTCCATGGGGATGTCGGAAGATATGGATATCGCCATTGCCGAAGGCGCGACCATGGTGCGCGTGGGCACAGCAATTTTCGGACCAAGGCGTTACCTTATACCAGAGGAACTTGCTGCTCTGGCTGCCCTTGCGGCCCGGTGAGTGCAAGATACTTGTCTTGCAATTGCTCTTTAGTTTCGATGATGTCCGGGTTGAGGATGATGCAGTCTACCGGACACACTTCAATGCATTGCGGCGTGTCGTAATGCCCCACGCACTCGGTGCATAGAGCGGAGTTGATGACGTAGATTTCCACACCTTGCGAAATCGCATCGTTGGGACATTCCGGCTCGCACACGTCGCAGTTGATACATTCGTCGGTAATTATCAGAGCCAATCGGTTTCTCTATCTGAAATTGGAATTATTCCCTGGCTTTGCTGCGAAGCTGCACAGCAACCAGGGGATGAACAAATTTATCGGCATCGCCACCCAGCAGGGCGATTTCCCGCACGATAGTGGCAGAAACAAACATGTACTGTTCCGATGGGGTCATGAACATGGTCTCAACATCGGGATACAAGCTGCGGTTCATCCCTGCCATTTGAAATTCGTATTCAAAATCGGAAACTGCACGTAATCCACGCAATATTATTCTGGCATTCTGTTGCTGCAGGAACTCCATCAGCAGGCCAGAAAACGCCATTACCTCGACATTGGGGCAATCTGTCAGTACCTGCTGCGCCATTTTCACCCGCTCATCCAGGGTAAAAAATGGTTTCTTGCCGCTACTTGCGGCTACCGCCACTACTACCCGGCTGAATAGACGCGAGGCGCGCCGGATCAAGTCTTCGTGACCGCGCGTGATAGGATCGAAAGTGCCGGGATAGATAGCTTTATTCATTTGGGCGTCGCTAATTTTAGGTTTACCAGTTGATAGTTTACCTTGCCTGCCCGTCCGCTGCGCCAGACTTGCCAACCGGCATCCGGTTCCGGAAGATTCTCGCTTTCCATATAGACTAGGCCATTTTTGGCAAGATGTGGTGGCAGCAGAGGCAGCAACTCTGGTAACAGCTCCAGCCGGTAGGGCGGATCGAGAAAAATTATGTCAAACACTCGCCAATCGGAAGCAATGAATTTTAATGCATCCATCGCCACCAGTTCTACTTGTTCCGCCCCGAGTTTTTGCGAGCTGGTTTGGAGCGCCTTAAATATTCTGGGATCAGATTCTACCATCACCACCCGTGCCGCCTGGCGGGATGCAGCTTCAAAGCCCAGCACTCCGCTACCGGCAAACAGATCCAGGCAGGTTTTGCCGCTCAAATCCTGCCCCAGCCAGTTGAACAAGGTCTCGCGTACCCGATCCGGCGTAGGACGCAAATCCGGGCTGCCAGGAAAAGCAATGATGCGGCTGCGCCACTCGCCGCCGATGATGCGAACTTTGTTTTGAATCAAGAAAACCCCAATGCAGGATGTTAAAGCTTAAACCGCAGAGGACGCGGAGGACGCGGAGGAAAAACAAAAGCAAAGCAAAGTAAAAGACAGGGTCTACAGGATTATCTTTTATTTTTTGTTTTGTCTGATTCTGAATTCCTCTGCGTCCTTTGCATCCTTTGCGGTGAATGGCTTTATTATTTTTCTTCCATTGCCCCTACCACCACTGTCACCATTCCTTCCGGTTTGATCCGGCGCTGAAAAGCCTCTTTGACCTGCGCGATGGTTACTTTGTCTATCGCTTTCACGTAGTCATCCAGATAGGTGAGAGGTAGGTTGTAGAAGCCAATCATGGCGAGGTGTTCCACGATTTTCTTGTTGCTGTCCAGGCGTAGCGGGAAGCCACCAATAATGTTTTGCTTGGCTGCGATCAGTTCTTTTTTCGTCGGGCCGCCCGCAATGAAATCGGCTAATACCTGTTGTGTTAACCGGAGCGCGTCTTCGGACTGCTCCTTCCTGGTTTGCAGACCGATTTCGAATGGACCTTCATATTTGAGCGGAGAAAAATTGCTGTAAACGCTGTAGGCCAGCCCACGGTTCTGACGGATTTCCTGCATCAGGCGCGAAACAAACCCGCCACCGCCAAGTATGTAATTGCCAACGACCAGCGGAAAAAAATCAGGATCATCGCGCCGCAACCCTGGGTAAGCTAGCAGGATATGGCTTTGGCTCGCAGGATGGGCGATTCTCCTGGTCTCTGCCACGGGTGCCGTCACCAGGGGCAACGTGACATCCGGTTTGCCTTGTGGCAGATCCCGGGTCAAGGTTTCAGCGATGACAACTGCCTCAGCATGGCTCACATCACCCATAATCGACACCACCGCACCAGCGGCGAGATAGCGGGATTGATAGAAGTTCATTAGATCCTTGTGGTGCAATAGCTCCAGGCTGGCGATCTCACCCGAGCCGCGCAACCCATAGGGATGGTTGCCGTAAAGCATTTTCCTTAATGTGCGGCTGGCGATGTAGTCCGGTTTGGTGTCGGCCTCCTTCAGTCCGGCGATCACTCGTGCCCGTTCCCGCTCCAGCACATCTTCAGGAAATTCGGGGTGCTGTATGACACGGGCAAGTATACCCAACGCCTGTTTGCGTTCACGTTCACTGCTCAGGGTTCGTAGCGTAACGCCCGCACGATCCTGATCGAAGCGGCCTCCCAGTTCTGCACCGACATCGGCCAGCGCCTTGGCGATCTGGTCTTCGGACAGCCCCCCTGCGCCCAAGTCGAGCAGTTTCAGAGTCAGGCTGGCGCGACCGGAGGTTTCCAGCGTATCGGTGCTGCTGCCCGCATCAAAATCTACGCTGATATCGAGTATCGGCAAATCGCGGTTTTCGACAAAATATACCCAAGTACCAGAGGATGTCTGCCAGAGCTGGATTGGCAGAGTAGCAAGTGCCCACTGGGAGCAAGTAGCCAGGAATAGAATGAATAATAAGCGTATCGCTTGCATCGACAACCTCTCTAAAGGATTTTTGCTGAATTTCAGGTTTCCAGGTTTCAAATCAAACCGTCAGTTATTGTTTGCCTGGGAAAAATGGGAACAGATTTCCAAGCCCGGCTTCAGTTCTTAATGCCGTAACCCCTTGGGCGCCGCAGTAGTAGGGAATTTTTGTTCCAGTGGTTGCACTAGTGTCCGGTTAAATTGAGACGCACCGGCAGCAACGCCAGCACTGACAAGGGTTTTAAGCGATTCATGGGTGTCCACGATTTGAATTTTATATGGCACATTTGCGATCATTCCGGGTTTGACAAACCTGGAGTGCAGTATGAACGTGGGCAAGACG
>CAMDAX010000077.1 GCA_945888885.1 Nitrosovibrio sp. Nv4
GAAGCGGTGGCAATGGGTGCGGCCATTCAGGGCGGTGTGTTGCAAGGCGAAGTGAAAGACGTGCTGCTGCTGGATGTCACCCCGCTATCGCTGGGCATCGAAACCATGGGTGGAGTGATGACCAAGTTAATCCAGAAAAACACCACGATCCCGACTAAGGCGCAGCAGGTATTCTCCACCGCCGACGAGAATCAGACGGCAGTAACCATCCATGTCCTGCAAGGTGAGCGGGAATTGGCATCCGGCAACAAGAGTCTGGGACAGTTTAACCTGAGCGACATTCCCCCTGCACCGCGTGGCATGCCACAAATTGAGGTGGTGTTTGACATCGACGCCAACGGCATACTCCACGTATCGGCCAAAGACAAAGCCACCGGTAAAGAAAACAAGATAAAAATCCAGGCAAGTTCCGGTCTGTCGGATGAAGAAGTCCAGCGTATGGTGAAAGACGCTGAAGCTCATGCTGAGGAGGATCACAAAGTGCTTGAGCTGGTCACTGCCCGCAATCAGTGTGACGCGATGATGCATTCGGTGAAAAAATCGCTGAAAGAATACGGCGACAAGCTTGAGGACAATGAAAAATCCAATATCGAAGCCGCCTTGAAAGATGCCGAGGAAGCGCTCAAATCTGATAGCAAGGATATCATTGAGGCGAAAACTCAGGCACTGACTGAAGCGTCGCATAAGTTGGCGGAGAAGATGTATGCCCAAGGACAGGCTCAGCAGCAGGCCCAGTCAGGTGCAGGATCGGAATCGCATGGGGGCGGAAGTGAAAAACCGGTAGAAGGTGAAGTGGTCGATGCCGAATTTGAGGAAGTGAAAGACAAGAAATAAGCAGTTGCTCGAATTGAATTACCAAAGCACAAGGGCGCGGAGAAGCGATCGAATGATTCTCCGCTGTTCTCTGCGTTTTTGGTATTTTCTGGAAGAAATGGAATAACCTGAGGGCGTATCCAGTAATTTGAAGTTCTAAATAAGGCAAGATGGGAACAGGAAATGAGGTGCGGCACAGGAATGGTATGTAAGAAAACATTTTTTGTGAGCAACAAAGTATTGTGACGAAATCCAGATTTTTAGAGGTGACCCTGGCGTAGGATAATCTCTTGCGATTTGCCTGTTTAATGGAGCGGGAGGGAGGAGTAGAACGGATAAGGCAGTCAATTGCCGTTGAGAAATTTATTCAGTGGCATTCATCATGCCTTGGCAACAGGAAAATCATATGAGTAAACGCGATTATTATGAAGTGCTGGGCATTAACCGCGACGCCAGCGAAGACGAGATCAAGAAAGCTTATCGCAAGCTGGCTATGAAGTATCATCCGGACCGCAATCCGGATAACCCCAAGTCGGAGGAGAATTTCAAGGAGGCCAAAGAGGCCTACGAAATTTTATCCGACGCCAGTAAGCGCACGACTTACGATCAATATGGTCATGCTGGGGTGGGCTCCGGTGCAGCGGGTGCTGGCGGTGCTCAGGGATTCACCGATTCATTCGGTGACATTTTCGGTGATATTTTTGGGGGACGTGCAGGACCCTCTAACGTTTATCGTGGCGCAGATCTGCGCTACAATCTGGAAGTCTCGCTGGAACAGGCTGCACGCGGCACTGAAACAAAAATTCGCATTCCCACGATGGAAGCCTGCGAAACCTGCCATGGTAGTGGTGCCAAACCTGGCACTACACCCGTCACCTGTCCTACCTGCAACGGCCATGGCCAAGTGAGAATGCAGCAGGGATTTTTCTCGATCCAGCAAACCTGCCCAAAATGCCATGGTAATGGTAAATACGTTGCCAATCCCTGTGGTACGTGCCACGGCTCGGGGCGTGTCAAACAGCATAAAACGCTATCGGTAAAAATTCCTGCCGGAGTGGACGAGGGTGACCGGATTCGCTTGTCTGGTGAAGGCGAGGCTGGGGTCAACGGCGGCCCACCGGGAGATTTGTACGTGGTTGTGCATCTGTTACCGCACTCCGTATTTCAGCGTGACCACAACGATTTGCATTGTGAAATGCCAATTAGCTTCACCACTGCTGCGCTGGGTGGAGAAATCGAGATCCCCACACTTGATGGTCACGCTAAAATCAAGATACCAGCTGAAACACAGACCGGAAAAATTTTCCGTCTGCGCGGCAAAGGCATCAAAGGTGTGCGCAGTCATACTCACGGTGATCTGCTGTGCCACATGATAGTGGAAACACCGGTCAAGCTCACTACTCGACAGAAAGAATTGCTACAGGAGATGGAAGCCCTCAACCAGGAAGACAGCTCCCGTCACAGTCCTCGTGCTAAATCCTGGATGGATAAGGCACGCGAATTCTTTACCGAATGAGAGAAGCGTGCAGCGAGGACTCGTAACAAAAATCATCGCGTATGAGGGCGACCCTGCGCCACAATTGATTGATCCACCGCCTGCAAGTTCATAATAAAAAGTTTACAACCGGGTGTAGTGCTTTATTCTGTTTGGAACTTAACCAACTGTTGGCACGAACGATTTATTGCAGGATGCTGTTGGCCTTGGCGATCCAGCTAAAAAGCTTGAATTTTTTGTGATGCAAGACACATTCATAAATAGCGGCAGTGAATTCCGGGGCACTGGTAAAGATACTGTGACATAGACATTCAGTGGTGATGTTGCAGAAGAAGCGCTCGACCATACTCAACCAGAATGCTGAAGTGTCACTAATGGAATGGAATTACCATTCGCCATTCAGCAGTTTCTCCGTCCAGAACAGGCCGGAAACGGTTTTGTTATCGGTGATTTTCCCGACCTTGACCCATTCCAATGCTTCGGCCAGCGTCAGCGTGAGCACCTCCAGATGTTCGCCATCATCAAGACTCGCACTTTGGAACACGAGCCCCTTTGCCAAGTAATACACCAGTTTTTCATCGGAATAACCGATGCAGGGGTGTAGGGTGGCGAGATAACGCCAGCTTGCTGCGGTATAGCCGGTTTCTTCCAGTAATTCACGTTGCGCGCACGCCAACGGATCTTCGCCGGGATCAATTTTCCCGGCGGGTAATTCGTAAAAATCCCGGTGCAGTGGGTAGCGGTGCTGACGTTCCAATACTAGTTCACCGTTGTCCAGCAGCGGAATAATGACGACCGCGCCAGGGTGAGTAATATATTCGCGTATTGCCAATTTGCCATCGGGCAGGCTAACCCGGTCTGCATGCACTTGCAGCAAATGTCCGTCAAATACGCGCACGTTGCTGACTTGCGTTTCGGTGAGATCGAGCGGTAGCTTGGGCATGAGGATAAAGTCTGTGACCAAGGAGTATTTGGAGTCTAATCAGAAATCCTGATTTTACGCTTTGTCGCAAACTACACAAAAGAAATCGAAGCTGGATAGCGGGACTAGTGTCATTTTTCAGATGCGCGCAGGTATTGGCACTCGGTATCGTCCAAGCTGCGATTGATAGTAATCTGGTTTCTAATTGGAATCGGAATAAGGTCTTCAATATATGGCTAATAGCGGTCAATGTACTTCCGAATGGCATTACTCCTAAGACGGCACAATCCTTATTGCATTGCATCGCGTTATTGGCTCCAGAAACTCTCTGTTTCAGAAAGAAAATTTATCTTGATACTCTACAGTAATCCACATTTGTAACGTAGATTGCATAATTGCAACAGGCAATCCCGCGCCCATCCTGTATCTATGTATAACTATTTGTTTAATAAAGGATGATTATAAAGATTATGAATTAAGCGTATTAGGAAATTCTGTTATGAAAGGAGGACTTAGCGAACCAATTCGTGGATTGTCCACAAACTTATCCACAGAATTTGTGGGCTAAAGGAAATCTTTATTTTCTACCGAATATCTGATAAGAAAAACGGAATATTTTTGTTAAATAAGTCCTGTATCTATTGATACCCGATTCCGGCAGATCATTTTATGCAGAGATTGGTCATCTCTTCGCCTCGAACAGTTTTTCCACCTCGGGCCACTGATTGAGCGAGCGATGAGTAGCGTGGAAATTGATCAAGTTCAATCATTTCTATTTTTGTGCAAAATTATGCAGAGAATTGATCAGACGTCACAACCGATCCGCACACTGCGGCCCCAGGCGATGCGCGGGGCTACACGACACTGCAAGCGGATATCACCCCTTCGTGTAAATGACTTTCTTGGCGCCACCATCGCAACTTCCGACCACTTGTCTCTCCCCAACCTGGTCGGTAGCCACGATTTCGAGGGCATACTTCTTGACATCCTTTGCTTCAATCTTCGCAGTGATTTCACTTTTCAGCTCCTCGCAGGATTTGGCAGCAAAAGCTTGAGTGCTGGCAAGGGTTATGGCGATGACGGTAAGATATGCGATGCGTTTCATTGATGGCTCCTTGGTGGACGTATGGTATTGTTTCATTAGTGACACTTGGTTGATATTCTCACTTGTACCTTGCCGTACTGGGCGTCTTGAAGGAAGCCTTTTTTTTGGGCGTACTGTTTACAGCGTTCGTTCGCTATTGGGAGATAGTTTTGCCCTGATCCCGCGCCGTGGATAGAACCAGAAGTAATTTACTGGCTGGTTTTTCTACAGCCAAGCGAAATTATAAACCGGATTTAAATTGGGTAGAATAACCAGATAACTATAAGGCCAATAACAACTAATTGTATTCTATTCATTTTGACTTTCGCAGGTTTAATCTCAGCAAGCTGAGTAATTCAAGGCACAGATTATCACGGCGATGGTTAAAGTGGAATTCAGTTTTTTCAAATGCAGATGGAAGGTGGCAACTGACATCATCCGGGTTGCAATTGATGGCAAGTTGCCGCACACGGCATCGTTCTACTTGAATTTTTGCGCAAAAAATGCTTCAAGAAGATACTGAACTTGGAAAAACACCATGAACCTATCCTTGAACAACGTCATCCACCAAGCCGAACAGATCATTCTCGGTAAGCCGCAGCAGATTCGTCTGGCGCTTACCTGTCTGCTGGCGCGCGGCCATTTACTGATTGAAGATTTACCGGGGGTCGGCAAGACTACTCTGGCGCAGGTTCTGGCGCGCACCCTGGGTTTGAAGTTTCAGCGCATCCAGTTTACTAGCGACCTGCTACCCGCCGACATTCTGGGTGTATCGGTATTTCAACGTGATAGTGCTGAATTCAAGTTTCACCCCGGCCCGATCTTCGCGCAAATGATTTTGGCTGATGAAATAAACCGGGCTACACCCAAGGCGCAGAGCGCGTTGCTGGAAGCCATGGAAGAACAACAAGTCACCATTGAAGGTGTTACACGAGTCCTGCCTGCACCATTCTTTGTCATTGCCACACAAAATCCGGCGCATCAGGTCGGCACCTTTCTGCTGCCGGAATCGCAACTGGATCGCTTCCTGATGCGCATCCAGATGGGTTATCCTGATGCACTGGCAGAGCGCGGTTTGCTATCCGGAGTGGACCGGCGTGAAATCATCACCCGGCTCAGCCCGCAAATGGAAAGTGCAGAGCTACTGGTATTGCAACAACTCGTCAGGAAAGTGTTCGTCTCACCCGCGTTACTTGATTACATTCAAGCTATTCTGCGTCATACGCGCGAATCGGCGCGTTATACGCATGGACTGTCACCGCGCGCGGGGCTTGCTTTGCTCTCCGCCGCACGCGCTTGGGCATTGCTCGACGAACGCAATGCAGTGATTCCAGAAGATGTACAAGCCGTATTGCCCGGCGTGACCAGCCATCGCTTGCAAGCAGTCAGTGAATACCAGAAACACAGTAGCAACACACTGACACGTGAATTGATCGAGGCGGTAGCAATTCCGTGACACTAAGCTAAAATGCATACACATCTTTTCGAAAGGATATGTGTAGTTCGACAGGCTCAGGGCGAATGGTTGGTGGAGGACGAATAGGGGCGTTTCTATCTGGAATTGGAGCAGCCTTCTGGCTGACCGTAACGGTACGTCAGACATCACTCGAGGCACTTTGCTTGCCAAATTGACCGGATAATTTTTTACCCTGTGCTCACCGCACTTAAACAAAAATTTCGCACCTGGCTGTTCCGCCCAAAAATAGAGAGCGGAACCGTCATCCTCACGCAACGCTGTATCTTCATCCTGCCCACCAGACAAGGCTTGGCGCTGGCTTTCGTACTGCTGCTAATGCTACTCGGCAATATCAACTACAACCTCAGCCTCGGTTATGTGCTGACCTTTCTGCTGGGGATGGTGGCGGTGATGTCCATGCTGCATGCTTTTCGCAACATGGTTTATCTGGAGATTCGTGCTGGCCGGGCTGATGCCGTATTCAACGGCGAGACTGCACAATTCCTGCTGCACTTTCAAAATCACAGCAAGTTGCCGCGCTACCGGCTTTGTTTGCGTGGCGCTAATGACAGAATGGTCAGTTTCGATATCCCCGCCCGACAAGAAAGTGAAGTTGCTTTTCCTTTGCCCACCACCCGGCGCGGCTGGCTGGAGATGGGTGCACTAACGCTGTACACAGAATTTCCACTGGGCTTATTTCACGCCTGGTCATATTTGCATTTCGATACACGCTGCCTGGTTTATCCGAAACCCTTGCTCGCTGCACCCTTGCCATTTGGTACGTCACCAGACGGCATAGATGAGCGAGCGATAGCCGGGGATGACGATTTTACCGGATTGCGCAACTATGTCGTTGGCGATACCTTGCCGCGCATTGCCTGGAAAGTTTTTGCACGCGAACAAGGGTTGCAGGTGAAGCAGTTTTCTACACCAGCCGGCAAAGAGTTATGGCTGGATTTTTCAGATGCACCTGATCGCAACATCGAAGAAAAATTGGCACGTATGACACGTTGGGTGTTGGATGCCGAGGCACAAGGTCTCCGCTATGGATTGCGCATGCCGGATAGCGAATTGCCCGCTAGTAACGGTGTGGCACATCGCGATGAATGCTTGCGCAGGATTGCGTTGTTCAATTTACCGCAGCAGAACGACGATCACTCCCACTTGTGGGAAGAGCATAGCAAAGGGAGCAAAGTCGGCAGGGAGAGAGAGAAACCATGAGCAAGCCGTTCACCTACGCCCTGCTGCTCACCATTCTAATGGTCACAGCGCCGCATGCCGGCCATCTGCCGTTATGGGTCAGCGCTCTATGCGGCACTCTGCTGCTGTGGCGCAGCTATCTTACTTACAGCGGCAACCCTCTGCCTAAGCGCTGGTTGTTGATGCTGATTACCATCACCAGTTCAAGCGGAATCTTCATCAGCTTTAACACCCTGTTCGGACGTGAGGCAAGCGTCACCCTGCTGATACTGTTGACCACGCTCAAGCTGATGGAGCTGCGCACAGCGCGGGATGCGATAGTGCTAATCTACCTCGCCTGTTTCACCATCATCACCAATTTCCTTTACTCGCAGAGCATTCCCACCGCACTATACCTGTTCGCCACCTTGATGGTTATCCTAACCACTTGGGTGCGCCTGCAAACACCAAGCATCACGTTCAAACCGTGCGCGCGTATCACCTCAATATTGCTGCTGCAAGCCATTCCACTGGCACTAATTCTGTTCATCCTGTTTCCCCGTGTGCAAGGTCCGCTGTGGGGTTTGCCGCAAGACGCATTTGCCAGCAGCGGGTTGGATGACAAGATGTCACCAGGTAGCCTGAGCCGATTGAGCTTGTCGGATGAGGTTGCCTTTCGTGTCAGCTACACCGGCGATCCACCGCGCCGCGAGCAAATGTATTGGCGCGGCCCGGTACTATGGGACTTCGACGGGCGCACTTGGACATCGGGCAAAGCCGCGCAAACTGCCGCGCCGCAATTTACAGAGCTTGAGCAGGCAATTGATTACAGCGTTACGTTGGAACCCCACAACAAAACCTGGCTGTTTGCACTCGATTTACCCGACAGGATTTCCGTGTCAGCCAACCTCACTCACGATTTTCAGGTATTGAGCAAAGAGCCAGTCAATACACGGCTACGCTATGATGTGCGTTCCCATCTTGGCTATCATGCCAATCTGCACGAAGCGGAATGGCAAATTCAACGCGCCTTGCAATTGCCACCATTTAACCCGCGCGCTCGGCAGCTTGCTGAAAAATGGCGCGCCAATAGTGAAAACGATGCTGCCGTAGTGCAGGCCGTCCTCACTTATTTTCATCAACAAGACTTCCTCTACACGCTGGAACCACCGCCACTCTATGCCAATAGCGTGGATGATTTTCTGTTTGAAACCAAGCAAGGATTCTGCGAACACTATGCTTCTACCTTCGTGTTCCTGATGCGCGCGGCACACATTCCAGCGCGTGTGGTAACGGGCTACCAAGGCGGTGAATTCAACGACACGGGCAACTACTACATCGTGCGCCAATCCGATGCTCATGCTTGGGCCGAAGTTTGGCTGAGTGGGCAGGGCTGGGTGCGTATTGACCCGACTGCGGCAATTGCCCCGGCGCGTGTGCAAAGCGGTTTGTCTGCCGCCCTGCCTCTCATGGCGCGCAACCCGCCACAGTGGATGCGCAACTTGCGCCTGAACTGGGACACCATCGCCAACCAGTGGAACCAGTGGGTGCTGGGCTATAACACAGAACGCCAATTTGCCTTTCTGACCCGCCTTGGTATTGAGTCCGTAACCTGGCAAAAAATGGTCATGAGCATGGCGGTGGGTGCGGGATTAGTCATTGCGTTATTTGCGCTGTTCATGCTGCGACACATGTTTGCACACCGGCCAGACAAAATACAAACCGCGTGGCTCAAATTATGCCGCAAGCTGGCTAAAATCGGCTTGCCGCGCGCCGCGCACGAAGGTGCGCAGGACTACGCACAGCGTATCGCCACCGTCCGCCCGGATATTGCCGATGCCATCCGTGACCTTGCGACACGCTACAGTGCGTTGCGCTACGGGATGGGTCAAGACGAACAAACACAAAGAGAATTCATCCGCCTCATTAAAAAATTTCCGTCATTCCGGCGAATCACGGAATCCAGTTAATCGGACATTTCTATTTAGCGCTGACACGAAGCGGAGACAACACTAAAAGCATTTTTGACCAGCTGTTGAAACTAGCGTCTGAATATCCAGGAGACTCGCTGAGGTTATTCAATTCAATCCGAGCTTCGCCCCTTCGCCTCCCCAGATGAAAGCTCTGGCGGCGGAGTATGAAGTTATGCCAGAAAAATAATCTGAGCCAAGCCCGTTTAACCTTGAGGTTTTTAGGTTCATTTGGATTACGCCGGACTTTGCAGTACATTACAGCACGCTCGCATTACAAGCACCGTTCGAGTTTGCCCGATTTTATTTTTGTATCTATCCAGCACTACAGGCAACAAAGTAAATCACATGGCCATCAAGAAATCTGACCTCTACTCCTCCCTCTGGGCCTCATGCGACGAATTGCGCGGCGGCATGGATGCCAGCCAGTACAAGGACTACGTCCTATTCATGCTCTTCATCAAATACGTCTCCGATAAATACGGCGACTACGATGGTTTTGAGCCGCCGATCGTTATTCCAAAGGGTGCCAGTTTCAAGGACATGGTCGCGCTCAAGGGCAAGGACGACATCGGCGACAAGATCAACACCCAGGTCATCCAGCCGCTCATTGACGCCAACTCCCGTCTCGCCCGCAGCGATTTCCCCGATTTCAACGACTCGAATAAACTCGGCGATGGCGCTCAGAAGGTCGAGAAGTTGGGCAACCTCATCGCCATCTTCGAAAACCCCGCG
>CAMDAX010000078.1 GCA_945888885.1 Nitrosovibrio sp. Nv4
CAAGCCTGCAGCCAATCATCCCTGGAGAAACATGCCTGTCGGCAAGTCCGCCAACGACGGGCAGCGAGCAGCACCGTAGCAAAGAAAATCAGGAAAAGCGGACATTTCTATTTTGCAGAAAAGCGGACATTTCTATTTAGCGTTGACATTCCCATTATAAGCTTGTGTTAGCCCCCAAGTAGAAATGTCCGCTGGTGATCAAACTTCCCTCCATATTAAACATGGAGGGGGGGCTATTTTGAAATGGACAAGCTAATGAGTCAGAAGAAAATTGCTGCCATTGCTGGCATGATGTGGTTATTGATTACGGTCAGCAGAGCGTTGCGGGCATGCGCCGGGTGATTGCACGGCTTGCGCCAGCCGATAGCGGAAAATTCTACGCATATGACGGTAAAGAAATTCCCTGGTGAAATAGATTCGATCAGCCCCTGCTGGTACAGCAGGGATCCACGCTTAATGACAAATCGAACTCAGCTTACGTAAAAATTACGCATCATTCCCATATCTTCATGCTCCAGGTTGTGGCAGTGATAGAGGAACAGACCAGTATAATCCTCAAACGGTTTGATAATTTCAACTTCCTCCCCTGGCATCACCAGCACCGTGTCTTTCCAGCCGCTACCGATGAAACCGTCCCTGACAGTGGCATAGCCATCGCCGCTGTCCTGATCTTTCAGAGTACGCGACAGAATTTTAAACTGCTGGCCATGCAGATGGATCGGATGCGCCATTGACATCATCATACCCATGCCGCCACCCCCTCTCATTCCACCCATGCCACCTCCCATCGATCCATGATCGTTGAAGATTCTGATTTTCTGGATCGTATTGACAGGGATCCTTTCGATATCCATCACTTCATGCATCTCAAAAGATCTGCCGTTTAGCTGCAGCGCCATATGCTGCATGCTGATGGCGATCGGCACTGGTCGGTCTGGATTGGAGATATCCTGTTCCGTCAGGCTGCGCATTCTAACCAGTGTTTCCGGTAGTTTTGGTGAGTCGCCGACCTTCTTGGCAATATGGAATTTGACTATCGGGAAAGCCTCACCCTGAGGCAATCCGCCACTCATCATACCCATACCGTGCCGCATACCACCACCCATATGTGGCATCGTGCCGTGGTGTTCTAGACTGCGCAGCACCAGATCAGATCCGGGTTTGCGGCCGCTGAAATCAACCCACAATTCGACGCGCTCGGCCGGTGCCAGCATGATGTACGGATAAGTTTCAGGCTTTTCCAACAACCCTCCATCGGTGCCGATCGCGATCAACGGCGTACCATCCTCCCAGCCCAGCTTATATATCCTGGAGTTCGATCCATTAAACACGCGCAAACGGTAAGCGCGGGTTTTTACCGGAATGACGCTGTTTGCCTGGCCGTTGACCAGAATAGTGTCGCCGAGGAAACCCATCATCCTCTCGCGCATCCCGTGGATATACTGCAATTGATTGCTGGTGGTAAAACGCCGATCCTGAATGGTGATGGGAATATCGAACTCTCCGCTTGGCAGGCCCAGTTTTTGTTCCTGCTCGTCGGTGATAGTGATCAATCCCGCCAAGCCACGATAGACTTGCGTGGCGGTCATTTCGTGAGTATGGGAATGATACCAATTTGT
Organism: Nitrosovibrio sp. Nv4; assembly: GCA_945888885.1. Lineage (GTDB taxonomy): Bacteria > Pseudomonadota > Gammaproteobacteria > Burkholderiales > Nitrosomonadaceae > VFJL01. The sequence continues at coordinate 1,620 of CAMDAX010000078.1, forward strand.
GCCAGCGGGGTTTTTTACCTCAAATTCATAGACGATCCTTTCGCCCCGCTGTACCGCATACATCGGATGTCCATCCGCTTTCTGCGGCATGTGCATCCCGTGCCAATGAATGACCGATGGTTCGGGCAGTTGGTTGTAAAAGAATATCCGGACTTTCTGGCCTTGTACAAGATTCAGCATTGGTCCCAGATAACCCGGCATGGTTGTTAAGGCGGCTTTAGGGCCTTTCAGCAGCTTGCCGTAATATTTGAAGACACTGGTATGGGCACCCGGCATAATCGGAACCTCGGCAACCCGCGCAGTGATCTCCATTTCCACATCAGGCCTGAAAGCGGCGCTTGGCACGCTGTTGATCTGCCCGCCTTCGGCCAGCACGAAACCAGGCAATGCCGCCGCTATCGTGCCAAACGCGGCATACTGCAGAAATTTCCGCCTTTTGTAATCATGGACTGTCATACCCCTCTCCCCGATGATTCGCGGAAATTAACCGCCTATCTGTATGTTGAACTTTATGTCTCTTTCATTAAGGATAGACTACACATATCTCCCGTCCAGTGAGATTTTTTAAACAAGCTGGCGTATTAGCCCTATATCAGCCACTCGGGACGCAGAATCATGACGCCACCAAGTGCCAGCACCACAACACCGCTCAGAAGCTTGAGCCAACGGCCTGCGCGTTCAGTAAGTTTGCGGTTGCTTAACGCAATCACCGCCGCCGAGACCATCAGCGAGTCGTCGGCTATGTAACCAACGATGTAAAGACCCAAGTAAGTATAGTGTGCTGGCATGCTCAAATCGTGCTGGGCCAGCACAGCAGTGTACATTGCCGGAAAGCCGGCTGTGCACAACAACTCGATAAAATTCACCATGACGGCAAGCACGGCAACTGCTATCAGCGCTGGTAAAAATTTGTCAGCGCTCAGTAGATCTAGATCCACTTATTTTTACGATAAGACGGCTTACCCCAAAAAGCAATGTAGGGAAACATTTTTGTGAACAACGAAGTTGCTATGACGAAATCAGAACTTTTAGAGGTGGCCTTTATCAACAGATTTTTTTACAGACCAACACGAGTGCTCCTATCTCTGCAACGATGACCCACCCTACCCCAGCACCTTCTCCCACAACTTCTGCAATCGTTTGACCGATATTGGATACGGTGTTTTCAATTCCTGGGCAAATAAGGAGATGCGCAGTTCCTCAATCTGCCAACGGAATTCAGTGAGATTGGGGTCGCTGATTCCAGCCTTGCGATGTTTTTCCAGACGCTGCTCATACTGGTTCCATAAACCAGCGATGGCGGGACCATGGCGTCCGTCCCGCTCCGGGTTACCGGGATATTTGTTCAGCCGCATAGCCATGCCTTGCAGATACCGCGGCAGATGTTGCAGCCGTTCCCATGGGGTGGCGCTGAAAAAACCCGGATAAATGAGGTTGCCAAGTTGATGGTTTAACTCGCGGCTTATTCTGCCGACACCTGCACTGGCTGAGGATAAATGAGCGATCAACGGCTGACATTCATTAGCAATATTTTGTGTCATGCGGGCAACGGCTTCGGTTACGGCAGGTAGTCGTGTTCGCGCCCGTTGTTTCTGCACCATGAATTCCTTCTCGTTGCGCGGCAGCATATCATCGCCGATAAAGGCACGATCAGTAATAGCGCCAAGCATGTCTTCCTTGAGGGTATCAGGGTTGATGAGGGTGCGTAGCTGCAAGGCAGCCTGATTCAAACCTGGCAGATTTTTTCCCAGTTGCTTCATTTGCTCCCTGAGCTCAAAACGCAACAATCGTCGCACTCCCGAGCGCATGTTAGTTTCTGCTGTGTTACGCATATCGAAAAGACGGATGGCCACACTTTCCTTTTCATCTACCAGCGCTGGGTAACCGGTGAGTTTTTTACCAGCACGAGCAAAAGATATTGCTTCGGGCAAATCGCCGAAATCCCAGCGTATTACCTTGTCGCGTTCAATACTGCTCCCGGCGTCGGCACCCGACTGAGCAAACGTCAGTTGTGCCGCCTGTCCAAGCTGCATCTTAAGTTGCGAAAGATCGCGGCTCATTGCCAAATCGCGCCCTGCATCGTCCACTACCTCGTAGTTCATCTGCAGGTGCAGCGGCGGGATTGTTTTTTCCCAGATATCGGGCAATACGGGGACACCGGTCTTACTTTGAATAAATTCTGCCAAGGCAACCAACAACGCCTTAATTTTGTTTTCTACTGTTGCTTGATTCTCCAGAAATTGTGTCACAAACTCAGGCACTGGCACCACATGACGGCGTATCTGCTTGGGCAGCGCTTTCAAATACCAGGTCACTTTTTCACGGATTAACCCCGGAACCAGGTTATCGAATTGCGCGGCATCAAGCATGTTTAGCAGCGGCAATGGCACGGTTAGAGTCATGCCGTCGAGCGCATGCCCCGGTTCGAAACGATAAGTCAGCGAAAATTCATGGTCAGACACATTAATGCTTTCCGGAAATTGCTGCTCAGTTACGCCGCCCGCGCCATGGCGCATCAGAATTTCCCGGCTGAGATAAAGCAGCCGTGGATTACCCTGCTCCTCCTGTCGGCGCCATTGCTCAAATGCGGCGCCATTGCAGATGTCATTCGGGATTAAAGCATCATAAAAGTCGAAGATTTCGCGCTCATCCACCAATACATCCTGGCGGCGTGCCTTGTGTTCCAGCTCTTCCACTGCGGCAACGAGGTTACGGTTATGTTCGAAGAACGGTGCTTGGGTCTCGTACTCGCCTGCCACTAGCGCGGCGCGGATAAAAATTTCGCGTGCCTCTTTCGGATTGATAGCACCGTAATGCACTCGCCGTTTCGGTATCACAGTAAGGCCGTATAGTGTCACCCGTTCAAATGCCGTTACCTGCGCCGATTGTTTCTCCCAGTGCGGGTCAAAATAATGTTTCTTGCATAAATCGCCAGCTATCTTTTCCAACCAGTTCGGCTCGATTTTTGCTGTACAACGGCCATAAAGTTTGGTGGTCTCGGTCAGTTCTGCCGCCACGACCCACTTCGGTTTTGCCTTTTTCAGCACCGATCCGGGAAAAATTAAGAACTTTATTCCACGCGCCCCCAAATACTGATCACCCTCCTCGCTCTTGAAACCGATATTTCCTAATAGTCCAGTCAGTAATGCGCGATGGATTTCATCGTAACCAGCAGGAATCTGGTTGGGCCGCAAACCTAGTTCCGATACCAACCCATGCAACTGGCTGTGGATTTCGCGCCAATCACGCATGCGCCGATGCGAAAGAAAGTTTTCCTGGCAATGTTCCATCAGTTTACGGTTAGATTTTTTATGTTCCAATAATTCCTCAAAAAAATCCCATAACTTCAAGTAACCAAGAAAATCGGAGCGCTCATCCTGAAAGCGCTGGTGTGCCCGATCCGCTGCATCCTGCCGATCAAAGGGACGGTCGCGTGGATCTTGCAAGCTCAGAGCAGAAGCGATAATCAGCACTTCACTGAGGCAGTTTTCTTCTTTCGCCGCGAGTATCATGCGCGCGATTTTTGGATCTATCGGAAACTTTGCCAACTGCCAGCCAACTTGTGTCAGTTCATTGTTATCATTGACCGCACCCAGTTCCGTCAGCAATTGATAGCCATCTGCAATCATTCGCGGCGCAGGTGACTCGATGAAGGGAAAATTTTCTACTTCACCGATCCTGAGCGACTTCATCCGCAGAATCACCGATGCCAGCGATGAGCGCAGAATTTCTGGAGTAGTGAATTCCGGGCGAGCAAGATAATCTTCTTCTGCGTAGAGCCGGATGCATATGCCGCTCATCACCCGACCACAGCGCCCCGCCCGCTGATTGGCCGAGGCGCGGGAAATTTTTTCCACCTGTAACTGTTCCACCTTATTGCGGTAACTGTAACGGTTGATGCGTGCCACCCCGGTATCCACCACATAACGGATGCCGGGGACAGTGAGCGAAGTCTCTGCCACATTGGTAGCCAGCACGATGCGTCGTGCGCCACCGGGCTTGAACACCCGTTCCTGATCGGCAAACGACAGTCGCGCAAACAATGGTAAAATTTCCGCACCAACCGGATGATGTTTTCGCAGCGCCTCGGCAGTCTCACGAATTTCACGTTCGCCAGGGAGGAACACCAGCACGTCGCCAGAACCTGAGCGAACCGCTTCGTCTACGGCATCAAGAATACTCTGCTCGACATCCGCATCTTCTTCACCCTCGGTAGCGATGGGTCGATAACGCATTTCCACCGGATACATCCTGCCCGATACTTCAATTACAGGCGCATTATTGAAATGCCTGGAAAAACGGTCGGCATCTATAGTTGCGGAAGTGACAATAAGTTTGAGATCAGGCCGCCTGGGAAGCAATTGCCTGAGATAGCCGAGCAGAAAATCAATATTAAGACTGCGTTCGTGCGCCTCGTCGATAATGATCGTATCGTAAGCGGAGAGAGTGTGATCACCCTGGATTTCCGCCAGCAGTATGCCGTCGGTCATGAGTTTGATGTAAGTATCCGCGCCTACCTTATCGGAGAAGCGCACCTTGTAGCCCACCGCGTGACCCAGAGGGCTGTTGAGTTCTGAAGCAATTCGCGCCGCCACCGTACGTGCCGCAATGCGCCGTGGCTGAGTGTGTCCGATCATTCCTGCCACTCCACGCTTGAGTTTGAGACAAATCTTCGGCAACTGGGTGGTTTTACCGGAGCCGGTCTCGCCGCACACAATCACCACCTGATTTGCTTCAATCGCACGTTCAATCTCCTCCCTCTGCGCGACCACCGGCAGATCTTCCGGATAAGTTGGTTCAGGCAGATTGGCGAGACGCCGCGCCAGAACAGCGGCTGAGTACTTTTTCATTGACATTGAAGGACACTTCTAAAAATCCAGATTTCGTCACAATACTTCATCCTAAATCCGGCAGTTGGACGGGGTAGAGTGTGCGGTTTTTGAGGTGCAGGGCAAGGCGCAATGACGCGGGATAGTCATTCCATTCCAAGAAGTTGCAACGCAGCCATGTGCCGCAAAAATCGTGCAATCTGCCCGGTAGCGAACTCACCCAAAAGGTGAAGGTCAAATACTGCAAAAAATTACTATGTGTCATGGTGTTAAATTAAAAAACGAGCGGCCAACTACCGGATTTAGGTTCATTACTTACAAAAAATGTTTCCTTACATATTGGCCATATGCTGCGTCTATATTTTTGTTTCTGCCTCATCTTGTTTAGAACTTTGAATTTTTGACGCGCCCTGAACCCTATCCCACTGAACAAAGCCCCCCATTTTACCGTGGTAGGGCTTCTTGCAGCTTGATTATCCTATCAAGCAATGGCCACCGCGAGCCATGACAAATCAAAAATACGATACAGGCACCGTTCAAGAATGCTGAAGCAGGTGCAAATCCTGTATCATTACGGCTTAAAAATTACGTCCCTGTGTTTCATGAAAATCACCTTTCTGGATTTCGAGCAGCTCATAGCTGAGATTGAAGCAAAAATCGAGGAGCTACGCTTTGCCCAGGATGGTTCCGCACTGGATATCTCGGCTGAGATCGCACGTCTACAAAAGAAAAGCCAAGCGCTCACCACTGGCATATATGCCAAACTTACGCCTTGGCAGATTTCACAGGTAGCACGGCATCCGCAGCGACCTTACACACTCGATTACATCCAACACCTATTTACCAATTTCGAGGAACTTCACGGCGACCGGAATTTTTCTGATGACCATGCCATCGTTGGCGGGTTGGCTCGTTTCGACGGTCAAACGGTGATGATCATTGGTCATCAGAAGGGACGCGATACCAAGGAAAAGATCCATCGTAATTTCGGCATGCCCAAACCAGAGGGATATCGCAAGGCGCTGCGTTTGATGCGCCTTGCAGAAAAATTTGCGGTGCCATTGTTTACTTTTATTGACACCCCAGGCGCATATCCTGGCATCGACGCCGAAGAACGCGGCCAATCTGAAGCCATCGGACGCAACCTCTATGTACTGGCAGAACTTAAAATACCGGTGATCTGCACCATCATCGGTGAGGGTGGTTCTGGTGGTGCGTTGGCGCTAGCCGTAGGTGATGCCGTGCAAATGCTGCAATACGCAACTTACTCTGTCATTTCTCCCGAAGGCTGCGCCTCAATTCTGTGGAAAAGCGCGGATATGGCACCGGAAGCTGCTGAGATCATGGGAATTACCGCTCATCGCCTCAAGACCATGGGACTGATCGACAAAATTATCAGCGAACCGACCGGTGGGGCCCATCGCGATTACCCGCTCGTCATGCAATCCGTAAAGAAGGCATTGCAGGAATCGCTCAAACAATCACAGGACTACTCCACGGAAATGCTGTTACAAAAACGCTTTGAGCGGTTGATGGGATATGGCAAGTTCAAGGAAGTCAAAATCAAGTAACCTTTCCAGCCGTGCTGAAAATGTATTGCACGGACAAATCGGGCAGGGTGACCACCTGATTGTGGCGTTGAGTGGCGGGATGGATTCGGTCGTTCTACTGGACTTGCTTGCTACGCTGTCGGTTAAAATGCATTTTTCACTCTCCGCTGTTCACGTCAATCACGGCATCAGCACCAATGCGGATAAGTGGGGCAAATTCTGCCGTGATCTCTGCCGCTCTCTCGGCGTTCCGATAAAAATCACCAGATTAAATGTTAGTAAAGAGCCCGGTGTAAGCCTTGAAGCTGCGGCTCGTGATGCGCGCTATGGGGTATTCAGAAAACTCAAAGCCGATTATGTAGTGTTGGCGCAGCATCTGGACGACCAGGCCGAAACCCTTCTGCTGCAATTGTTGCGCGGTGCTGGAGTGAAAGGATTGGGGGCGATGCCGATAGTCAGGAGTCAATCGCCAGGAGCTATGGGTCAGGGAATAGGCTCTGCACCACGGATACTGCGGCCATTACTTGAAGTATCGCGCAGCGAGATCGAAGCTTACGCCAGAAAAAACCAATTGCATTGGATTACCGATGAAAGCAACGCAGATATTGCTTTCGACCGGAATTTTTTACGCCATGAAATTTTCCCTTTACTGGAAAAGCGTTTCCCTTCCTATCGCACAACATTTCTACGCGCCAGTCGCCACTTGGCGGAGGCATCCAGCTTGCTGGATGAGCTGGCTGAAGCTGACAGCAAAAGTTTTATTATTTCAGGAAAATTCCAGATTGAAGGTTTGCGGAAATTAGATTTCCCTCGCGCGAAAAATTTATTGCGTTATGCCTTAACACTGCAAGGTGCTCCGCTGCCCAGCACAGTGAAACTGGAAGAACTTCTGCGGCAATTGCTGTCCCTACGTCCTGATGCAAAACTGCATATTACTTTTGGAAATATTGAAATTCGCTGTTTTAAGGGAATACTGCACGTACGCCCTTTAAGTACGTGCGTTACAACGGAATGGCAGCTGGCATGGCATGGAGAAAAACAGTTGATAATCGCCGATCTGGGCGGCAAGATCAGTTTCTCGCAGCGGAAAAGTGCAGGGATCAGCCTGCAAAAATTAGCTGCGAACCCGATCATCATCCGTTCCCGCCGGGGTGGCGAGCGATTTCACCCCGATTGCAAGCGTCCGCGTCGCAGCCTCAAGAACCTGTTACAGGAATCGGGACTGCCACCGTGGGAGCGGGAGATACTGCCACTGCTGTTCAGTGGTGAACATCTCGTTTGGGTGCCTGGAATCGGTATCGACTGTGATTTCCAGGCGGCTGCTGAAGAACCAGGTTTGGTGGTAAAGTGGCAACAAGGCTGGTAGTACCTGCCACCCCCACAGTTGATAAATATCTGAAAGGCATCTTTAACCTAAACCCGGCAGTTGGACGGGGTAGAGTGTGCGGTTTTTGGGGTGCAGGGCAAGGCGCAACGACGCGGAATAGTCGTTCCATTCCAAGAAGTTGCAACGCAGCCATGTGCCGCAAAAACCGTGCAATCTGCCCGGTAGCGAATTCACCCAGAGGATGAAGGCCAAATACTGCAAAAAATTATTATGTGTCATGGTGTTAAA
>CAMDAX010000079.1 GCA_945888885.1 Nitrosovibrio sp. Nv4
TGATTGTTAAAATCTAATTTTCCCTGTATTCCAGCATCAACTTCACTACCCCTACAGGCGAATCTCCAAAGACTTTCGATTGCGCTGTTAGGCAAAACCGGTAACCAGTCACTGGTTTCATTGTCATTATGAAGTATATTGCCTTTTCCCATATTTTCAGAGTGTACAGATAAATAACGTGTCCGGCTTTTCTCTTCCTTACAGTCGTATTCATTTTGTTCCATCATTGACATGAATTGCATGTCCCTGCTTCCCCGAACCGTTTTATAGTCAGACAGACTCCACATTTTTACCCTGTTGCCCGTTTTGTCAATGGTGGCTTGATCGGCGTATAAGATTACGGTTTCATTCGAGGTAGTGCCAACCTCAACCCACTCTGCCACCGCACTGCTGCTCATAATTGCCAGCAACATCATCAAAATAGCTTTATGCATTGCAACCACCCATATTTGCTTCGTCGTAAACCAGTTATTCATCAGCCCATACTCCAAGACTAAATGCTCAGCAGTATTCGAGCATGTGTGCCAGAACTATCAAAGTGAGGGGCACAGAGAGTCCGCTTAGGGAAGCGCAGATTAAATCCGTTCGCATTGAGCTTGTCGAAATGTTACCAATATAAATCAGTTTGTTGGCAAAGGCTTCGACAAGCTCAGCCCGAACGGACCGAATAAATCGGCATTTCCTTAGAGAATCTGACGGGGCGCTCCCCATTCTGACCAGAGATATTTCAATTCGGGCCACCCCCTCTTTTTCACTGGCATCACATTTCTGTAACAAACTCCGCGTATGGTTACGGCAATATGAATTTTTCTGCCGCAAAGATTTTTGATCGCGCGATCAATCTGCTATTCGGGATACTGCTGCTATTTATTACCATCGGGGTTACTGCCGGGGTTGTTAATTTATTCTTGCAACTCGGCGATCTGGTAACGAATACCGATATCACGCGCCATTATGTTCGACTTGTTTCCGATGTCTTGACCTTATTCGTACTGATCGAACTTTCACGTTCCCTTGTCTCCCATTTTGACGAACATCGCCTGCGCCTGACATTTATTGCAGATGCCGGTATTGTGTTCGTTCTGCGCGAAATAATGATTAAACTATTTGAGCATAAGATTGCAGCGGATGAGATTTACGCTTTAAGTGCGTTACTGCTGGTGCTGGGCTGTCTGCGCACCGCAGCGGTGCTGGTCTATCAGCGCGAGAAACGGCTGCTGGTGAAGGAAAACAGGGCCAAACAGCTAATGCCGCGCACCCTCGAAAATTAGCTGGTCATGCGGGTTTCTTCGCTTGCTCCACCAGATACAGCCAAGTTTCGACTACAGTATCCGGGTTGAGCGAAAGGGTACCAATCCCCTCTTCCATTAGCCATTTTGCCAGATCGGGATGATCCGATGGTCCCTGTCCGCAAATACCGATATATTTTCCAGCTTTATGGCACGCCTGAATGGCCAGATGCAGCAAAGCCTTTACTGCCGGGTCGCGCTCATCAAAGGAGCTGGCGATTAGACTGGAATCGCGATCCAGCCCCAAGGTTAGCTGAGTGAGATCATTCGAACCGATAGAAAAACCGTCGAAGTACTCCAGAAATTGATCCGCCAGCAATGCATTGGATGGAATTTCACACATCATAATCAGCCGCAATCCGTTCTCGCCTCGCCGCAAGCCATTGGCCGCCAGCAATTCTACTACACGCCGAGCCTCGGTTAAGGTGCGTACAAACGGAATCATGATTTCTACATTGATGAGTCCCATTTCATCGCGTACTTTTTTCAGCGCCCGGCATTCCAGTTCAAAACAATCACGGAAGGTTTCGGATACATAGCGCGAAGCACCACGAAAGCCCAGCATCGGGTTCTCTTCTTTGGGTTCGTAGCGTTGCCCACCGATGAGGCTGGAGTACTCATTGGACTTGAAATCTGACATACGCACGATTACTGGCTTGGGGAAAAATGCCGCGCCCAGCGTAGCAATGCCCTCGGTAAGTTTTTCCACGTAAAAACTCACCGGATCGCGATAACCTGAACACTGATTTTCCACTTCCCGTTTCAAATCTGCCGGAATATTTGGATAGTCCAGCACCGTCTTCGGATGGATGCCGATCATGCGGGCGATGATGAATTCCAGTCGTGCCAGTCCCACGCCATCATTGGGGAGGCGCTGGAAAGTAAATGCCAGTTCCGGGTTGCCCACATTCATGGAGATCTTTACCGGCGGCTTCGGCATGGTTTCCAAGGCAAGGTCAATCACTTCAACTTCCAGCACACCGCAATAGACATTACCAGTATCGCCCTCGGTGCAGGACACTGTGACCATCTGATTTTCAGATAATTAGTGGCATCACCGCACCCGACCACTGCTGGAATACCCAGTTCGCGTGCCACAATGGCAGCATGACAGGTGCGCCCGCCGCGATTGGTGACAATGGCAGCAGCACGCTTCATTACTGGTTCCCAGTCAGGATCCGTCATGTCGGTTACTAACACATCACCCTGCTGTACTCGTGACATCTCTCTCGCATTGAGGATCAACCGCACCGGTCCAATGCCTACCTTCTGACCGATGGCACGGCCCGTCACCAATATTTCCGATCTGGTTTTCAGGCGGTAGCGCCGTAGCATTTTTAGTGTGGCATGAGCCTGCACCGTCTCAGGCCGTGCCTGCAAGATATAGAGTTTGCCATCGGCGCCGTCTTTACCCCATTCGATATCCATCGGCCTTTGATAATGCCGTTCAATAGCAAGCGCATAACAGGCAAGCTCTTCTACCTCCGCATCGGTAATGGAAAAGCGTTTTCGCTCAGCTTCATCCACCTGCAGTGTTGTCACCGAACGGTTGACCTCACGATTAGCGGTGAATTGCATTTTGATGAGCTTGGAACCTAAATTGCGCCGCAATATCGCTGGTCTGCCTTGCTGCAGCGCAGGTTTATACACGTAGAACTCATCAGGATTTACCGCACCCTGCACTACGGTTTCCCCAAGACCGTAGGAAGACGTTATAAATACCACCTGATCGAAACCAGATTCGGTGTCGAGCGTGAATATCACGCCGGCAGCACCGATATCGCTACGCACCATGCGCTGCACCCCAGCAGACAGTGCGACTTCGGCATGAATGAAGCCTCGGTGGACACGATAGGAAATAGCGCGGTCATTGTAGAGCGAGGCAAATACGTGCTTGACTGCTTCCAGCAGATTATCCAGCCCATGAATATTGAGAAAAGTTTCCTGCTGTCCGGCAAAGGATGCATCGGCCAAATCTTCGGCAGTAGCTGAAGAACGCACTGCCACGGAAATATCACCAACTGTTGCTTGCTCCAGCATCTTCTCGTAAGCGGCAGCAATTTCCTTCTTTAGTCTGGGCGGCAGCGGTGTTGCCAAGATCCAACTACGAATTTGTGCGCCAATTTCAGCTAATGACGTGATATCTTTAATATCCAGCGGAGCAAGTATTGCTTCGATACGCTGTGCCAGACCACCCTGCGCCAGGAAATCCCGATAGGCATCGGCCGTCGTGGCGAAACCGCCAGGAACTCGCACCCCAGCATGGGACAACTGACTGATCATCTCTCCGAGCGAGGCGTTCTTGCCGCCAACACTACTCACATCGGTCATACGCAGTTCGTCGAACCAGATCACGTATTTGGAATCTTCCATTTTTCACTCCTGCGGGTCAGCGTCCGTCGGCATCGTGACCGAGCATGATTGTATTATTTATCGAAACACGATATTTTAATTGTAGCTGAATATTCTTGGCATATTGCAGCTAATCAGCCTCTTTAACCCGGGTAATTCAGTAGAATGCGAGGTGATGGTGAGACAGGGTGCGAGACAGTTTTGCCGGTTGGGAGAAGTCCATTGCAGGTCTATGAACACCGAGTAAGTAACGGAACTCGCGTAGGATCAGAGGTCTGCCTGATGAATTATTTATATTGAATAATTCGAAGTTCTAAATAAAACAAGGCAAGAACAAAAAACGTAGATACAGCCTATGACTGATAGGTAATTCCGAGAATTCCAGTTTGAAGTGAAATGAGGCGATGGTGAACGAACGCCCACTGATGAAGTGGAATTGAAATAATGAGGCATATTTTGTGAGCAACAAAGCATTGTGACAAATTCCGGATTTTTGGAGGTGGCCTAATGTCAATCGCAGAAAAACTATCTGGGCGCACTGCCTTTTTCGTTTCCGACCGTACCGGAATCACTGTCGAGATGTTGGGACACAGCCTGCTGAAGCAGTTTGAGAACTTGCAGTTTACCGGGGTCACCCTGCCCTACCTGGACACTCTGGAAAAAGCCGCTGCCGCTGTGATACAAATCAATCAGCGCGCTATCATAGATGGGGAGCGTCCGCTGGTATTGAGCACCCTGGTGAATCCGGAAATACAAACCATCCTCAAATCCGCCAATGCCATGCACATTGATTGTTTCAACATTTTCATTGTGCCACTGGAAACCGAGCTAGGCATGCGGTCGTCACATACCGTGGGGCACTCTCACCGGGTTGACGATGTAGTCGATTACCGCCAACGTATCGCAGCCATGGGTTTTGCGCTGACTCACGACGATGGCATTCCGGCAAAAAATGGGCAGCAGGCTGATATTACGCTGGTGGGTGTTTCCCGTAGCGGCAAAACCCCTACCTGCCTGTATCTGGCGCTGCAATATGGCATACGTGCTGCTAATTGCCCTTTGATCCCCGAGGATCTCGGCTGCATGCGACTGCCGGTGCAGCTCGCTAACCTGCATGACAAACTGTTTGGCTTTACCATCGAGCCTGAGCGATTGCACCAGATACGCAGTGAACGCAAACCCGGCAGTGAATATGCGTCCCTGCAAAACTGTCAATATGAAGCACGCACAGCCGAAGCTCTCATGCGCCAGGAGGGCATCCCCTATATCGACACCACCAATAAATCCATCGAGGAACTAGCAACAACCGTGCTGCATCAGGCAAAATTAGAGCGGAAAATTTATTAAGGCTTCCAACATGAAAACATCTATCAGACTTTCGCTCATCCTCGCTACCTTGCTTGTCACCACAACTTTTTCACTATCCTTGGGAGCCACCACGTCCATGACTGACCACACCAAACAACAGACTGCTTATCTCTCAGGTGGCTGCTTCTGGGGCATGGAAGAGCTGGTGCAGGAAATCCATGGTGTGCTGCGCACCGAAGTCGGTTACAGCGGTGGCAATACGCCGAACGCACGCTATGAACAAGTGAAGACCGGCAGAACCGGTCATGCCGAGTCACTGAAAGTCGTGTTTGATCCTCAGCGGCTCAGCTACCGGCATCTACTGTTTGAATTCTTCCGCATGCACAACCCGACTACACGCAACCAGCAAGGTAATGACATCGGCACGCAATACCGTTCGGCGATTTTTTATGTCAACGAAGAACAAAAACGTGTTGCTGATGAGGTCATCAGAACTGTGGGGGCCTCCGGCGAATGGAAAGCCAGGATTGTTACCGAGGTAGTACCATTCAAGGAATTTTTCCGCGCGGAAGAATATCACCAGAAATATCTGGTCAAAAACCGGGGCGGCTATACCTGCCATTACATGAGAGGGTTTGATTTGGGGGAAAGCAAACAATCCCAGTAATGCCGCTACTGGCTTAGTGCAGCGTAGATACTTAACTCCAGCGCTCTTTATCTGCTTCGGTGTGATTTACAGGTGCGTCGCACAGCGACCCACCAGATACTCGATCGCGCTATCCAATGTGAAAAGCTCGGCATAGTCCTTCTCGGGAATATCGATACCGAGGGTTTCGTGCAAGCGAATAATAAAATTGAGGAAATCAAACGAGTCGATATCAACCTGCTCGCGCAATGACCGATCCGGCACGATCATTGCTGGATCCACTTCCGGCGCAATGGCACCCAGCGCATCGAAGATAATGTCCCGGATTTCCTCGCGGCTACGTGGGATCATCGCAACCGCTCCGGTTCCTGCAGCAACCTGCCTAGCGCAGCGAGAAACAATCCGCCACGGTGGCCATCGCTGGCACGATGATCGGCCGCAAGTGTGGCAGTGACCACCGTGCTTACCACGACCGTGCCATCCTTGACCCACGGCCGCTCGGTTATTCTTCCCAAGCCAATAATCGCAACTTGCGGCGGATAGATTACGCCGAATACGCTCTCGACACCTTGCTCGCCCAGATTGGTAAATGTCACGGTAGGGTCGCTCATCTCGGAACTGCGCAATCTGCCGCTGCGCACGCGAGTGACGAGGTCGCGCAGATCGGCCATTAGTTGGTCGAGGCCCTTCTTGTCGGCATCATGAATTGCAGGGGCGACCAAGCCGCCGCCGCGCATGGCAATTGCCATGCCGAGATGCACCGCCGCTGATGGCTGGAACGCACCATCGACCCAGAAACCGTTGAGCTCGGGCACTTCGTGCAGCGCGAGCGCTGTCGCCCTCATGAATGGAACAACCGGCAACAGCCGTTCTGTGACGCTGCGTTTAAGATTTTCCGTTTCAAGCCACCGGATAACAGCAGTTACATCAATATCGGTTGCAAGGTAGTAATGGGGTATCTCGCGTTTTGAACGCGACATCGCCGCAGCGATTGCTATGCGCATCTGCGCATGCCAGTCTGGAGTCGTGGTTCTGGTGGCGACTGGCGTCGTCGTTTTTTCCTTGGCAGCACGCTCGATATCAGCCCGCGCGATCACTGCGCCCGGTTCCGTCGCCCGCATCAATGTGATATCGATACCCAACTCTTCGGCGAGCTTGCGTGCCGAAGGTGAAACCCGCAGGCGGGCTGAGGCTACTGCAGACACAGGCGCCGTTTCGACGCGTGACGGACTGGCAATGGCAAGAGCAGATACTGTTGCAACGCGCTGCGGTTCAAGTGTTTCAGGCGTTTCAGGTACTGCAGTCGTAGACTCACCCGAGGTGCGCAGCAGTGCGAGGAGTTCACCCACTGGAACCTTCCTGCCCGTTTCCACTATGAGTTTATCGACTGTTCCGGCCTCCCATATCTCCACGTCGACAGCACCCTTCTGGGTCTCGACCACCGCGACCACCTGCCCGCGCTTCACTTCATCGCCAGGCTTGGTCAGCCACTCAACCAGCGTACCCGCTTCCATGTCCGCCCCGAGCGAAGGCATACGAAACTCATACATGATGGTTTACCGTGCGGAGTGCTGCTGCAAAAATCGTATCAACCTGAGGAATCGCAGCCTGTTCCAGATGCCGCGCATAGGGTATCGGTACCTCGGCGCTGCACACGCGCTCGATCGGCGCATCAAGTTCATAGAATGCTTGCTCCATCACGCGCGCCATGATTTCAGCTGCCAAGCTACCGCTCTTCCATCCTTCATCAATAATTACCATGCGATGCGTCTTCGCTAGCGAACCCAGAACGGTCGTCATGTCGAGCGGCCGCAGTGTGCGCAAATCGATCACCTCAGCGCTGACATTCTGAGTGGCAAGACGTTCCGCCGCCTGCAACGTCTTGTACAAGCAACCGCCGTACGTCACCAGCGTGATATCGTCGCCTAACCGGCGCACTGCTGCACGATCAATATCGACTGCGCCTGCATCGGCCGCAAGTTCGCCCTCAAGGTTGTACAGCAACACATTTTCGAACATCACAACTGGATCCGGATCCATCAACGCCGTCCACAGCATGCCGCGCGCATCTTCCAATGTCGCCGGCGTCACCACCCTGATGCCGGGAATATGCGCATACCATCCCTCGAAGCTATGAGAATGCTGCGCTGCAAGCTGTCTGCCAGCGCCGGTGGCCATGCGAATCACCAGCGGGACGCTGAATTGACCGCCCGACATATGGCGAAGGGTGGCTGCATTGTTGAGGATCTGGTCAAGTGCCAGCAGACTGAAGTTGCAGGTCATGACTTCGACGATCGGCCGCATGCCGTTCAATGCGGCGCCGATGCCGGCACCAACAAATCCCGACTCAGACAGCGGCGTGTCACGAATGCGCTCTTCACCGAACTCCTCAAGCAAACCCTTGCTCACCGCATAGCTGCCACCGTAGCAGCCTACATCCTCACCCATCAGGAACACACGCGGATCACGCTGCAGCGCTTCACGTAGCGCCATACGCAACGCCTCGCGATAAGTAGTGGTAATGACAGAAGCAGCCACAGCAATTGTCATGCTTGCACCCGTGCAGTGTACACGTCACTGGTAAGTGTCTCGACTGGCTCCCATGTTCCGGCTTCGGCAAATTCGACGGCCTGCGCGATCTCGCGCGCGACCTCGGTCTCAATCGCATCGATCATCTCCGGCATGAGCCATCCCTCGCATATTGCACGCGCGCTGAATCCCGCAATTGGGCAGCGCTGTTTCCAGCGTTCAACCTCGGCCTTACTACGATACAGCTCGGCGTCAAACATCGAATGCGCACGAAAACGGTAAGTACGAAATTCAAGGAAATACGGGCCATTACCATCGCGCACAAACTGCGTTGCCTGCTGTGCTGCTTCCAGTACCGCGAGTACATCCATGCCATCCACGCTCTTTCCCTGCACGTGGTAGCTCGCTGCTTTCTCGACCAGGTTGGTATCGGCCTCAGAACGCTCAAGCGCGGTGCCCATCGCATAAAGATTATTTTCGCACAGGAATAGTGCCGGCACATTCCACAATGAAGCCAGATTCAAGGATTCGTGGAACTCCCCTTCGGCAACCGCACCCTCACCGAAGAAACACGCAGCCAGCCCGGCGCGCTGCTGCATTTTCTGCGCGAGTGCATAACCGACCGCTAACGGCAAGCCGCCGCAGACTATCGCGTTGCCTCCGTAAAATTTTGTTGCTGCATCGAACAGATGCATTGAACCGCCACGTCCGCGCGAGCAACCCTCAAGCTTGCCGTACATCTCCGCCATGATAGCTCCAGCGGAAAGGCCGCGCGTCAATGCATGGCCGTGTTCCCGGTAAGTGGCAAATATGGCATCCTCCGGCCTCAAGGCCTGCATGACACCGGTAGCGATCGCCTCCTCACCAATGTATAGATGCAAGAAGCCACGGATCTTGCCAGCACTGTAGAGTTCAGCCGATTTCTCCTCGAAACGGCGTATACGCACCATCTCGTAAAGTAATTTGCGTGCGAACTCCGGACTGGGTGTCATGCACCGCTCTCCAGAGTTGAAGTGTCGCCTTCGGGTAGCCCAAGCTCGCGTGCCTTGAGCAGTCTGCGCATAATTTTGCCGCTACGTGTTTTTGGCAGATTTTCGATGAAATCTATCTCCTTGGGTGCGACCGCTGCCCCCAACCGCTTGCGCGCGAAGCCGAGCAACTCACGTCGCAAAGCCTCGCTTGGCACATAACCAGGCTTGAGCGCGACAAAGGCCTTTACTGTTTCAAGCTGCACTGGATCGGGCTTACCGATGACACCGACTTCGGCGACTGCCGGATGCTCCATCAGCGCGCTCTCGACTTCAAACGGGCCGATCAGATGACCCGATGACTTGATCACATCATCGGCGCGGCCGACGAACCAGAAATAACCGTCCGCGTCGCGCTTGGCAAGATCTCCGCTCAGGTACCATTCACCCGCGAAACATTTGCGATAGCGCTCATCCTC
>CAMDAX010000080.1 GCA_945888885.1 Nitrosovibrio sp. Nv4
GCTGCAAAAGCGCGCCCAAGAACTCGGCTTGACGCTTTCGCCACAGGCTGTTCCCGCTCATGCATGATGCCAATTGCCCTTGTTATACATTTTTAACCAATTGAATATAAATAAGAAAATTACTGTTTCTTGAGAGCTTGTCGAAGGACTCTGGGTGAGCGGCTGGTGGTTCGACAAGCTCACCACAAACGGTTTCATGCTCTATTCGTACCGGATCAATATGCACCTAGAAGGAAGCCCTCTTGGGGGGGGTGCTGTCTGCAGCGTTCGCTTGTTATCGTCTCGTTTCATTTTCGAACTGAAGATAATGGGAGATTCACGCTGCCGCAGCTTTGTCGTCCCACGAGAGTACTTTGATTCCGTTCGTACGACCCCAGAAAACAAGCGATGTACGTAGCGAACCTGGAACATCTGGCAGCAGCCATATTTCAGAGACACGCTTGTCTGGACGCAGCCAGCCGTGCAGCGAAAGCATGGCCACCACACCCAGGTTCATGGATCGATTTGGCATATGCAGGCAAAAAAGCTGGGGAACGGGTTTACGCGTGAGCCAGTGGACGCATCCCCCTTCGCGGAACACGGTCTCAATCGCGACAAGAAGGTCCGATGGAAGATCCTCCAGCGAGCGGTTGGCCGAGAAAAGCAAAGCGTTGCGCCGCGCATTGGGGTAGCGTGAGAAATAAAGATTGCGGTTGTGCCGTACCAGTTCCAGATAAGATAGGCTGCGGCCAAACGAGCCTCCGCCCTTGTGATAGATGCTCGCAGTGGGATGCACGCCGATACGCCAGCCAAGCAGGTCGAGCCGGCGGCCCAAGTCGATGTCCTCGTAATAGCCGCGGCCGAATACGGGGTCGAAGCCGCCGATTTCCTGGAACACATCGCGCCGGATCAGAAATGCATAACCGCGTAGACGATGCGTCAGGATATAACCGCCCGGCTGCCGTGGATACTGTTTGAGGTCATAGGTAGCGTAATAGTTGCCAGAGGGGATGATGACCGCCAGCTTTGGATCGGCCGCCATGGCGGCGCACAATGGCGGCAGAAAATCCTCGCTTGCTTCGGTATCCGAATTGAGTACCAGCACATAGGCTGCATCGGAACGGCTGATCGCTTCATTCACCGACAAGCCGAAACCCTGGTTCTTCGGCGCATGACGGACGCGCACGCATTCATACGGCAACTGGTCAAGCATCTCGCGCGTCTCGGTGTCGGAGGCATCATCCTGGACATAGATGTATCTTATCGATTGGCCGAGGCAGGCAACGATGGAGTCAATGCAACGTCGCGTCAGCGCGGGTGCATTGTAGACCGGGATCACCACGTCAACGGATGGTATTGCCGGCGCATTTATTTCGGCTGGTAACCTGACAGGTGGCTCAACGGGCAATCCAGTTGGCGACTCAATTGGTAACTGAGTTTGCCCGGAGCTCTGAATTTCCGGAAGCGTTGTGGTCTGCTCCGCACCTTCCGTTGGTACTTCAACCGGGCTACGATCCCTTTGATGAACCTGGTCTGCTACGGGTTTTGTCCTTACCTGTGACTCCAGCAAAGCCACAAAACGCGGCAATACATCGGGGCCTCCGACATGGAGCATTTCGTCGATGAAGCGCTGCCGATGTTCCTCGATATAGAAGGAATCACAGCCATTGCGAAGAAAACCATCAATCTTTTCGTACACATCATCCCGGCAACGCAGTTCTGTCTCGGGCATGTAATGAGCCACCGTGGAACGTCCTGCAATCAGATAGTCAGCCGCGAGTACCGGCTTGCCCTCTTTGACTGCCTCAAACGAAACTGAAGTAGCAAGGTCGACAATGACATCCGCCCATTCCAACAGATGGGCGGAATGAATGCCACCGCCCGCCACACTCACGTTCGGCAGGCGTCGCAACGAGGAATCCCTGGTCAGGGTTTGCTGCCAGCCGCCGCGGGTATGTGGTTTGATCATCAGTTCCACGCCAGGGAAAGAGGCGATCAACTGCACCACATAACCAACTTCCTCCCAGAATGTCGTGAAATTACTCTTTCTCAGAAACATCAGCACCTTGAGCCGGCTATCGGAACGTGTCAACGGCGAAGGTGGCAATAACGTGGCGAGCTTGGTCAGCCATTCATCGCAATAGCGCGGCGAACCCAGCACGGCGATTTTCTGATTGTCCATAAATGGGCGGAAGCGCCCAGCGCATAATTCATTCGGTACCACCAGCTTGTCGAACATGCGCCCAGCGGAAAACAGCGCATCTGGCCCGAGTTGCAACTCATTGCGCCGTATTAGTTGGCTGGCATGGGGGCTATCGCCATGCGGTAGTGACACGATGCCGAGACCCATGGTGTGTGCCATCGACACCACGATCTCAACCCACTCCACGCTGATGGTCGAGTTTCTCTCAACCCAGTCAAACGCCACCACACCTCCGTCAGCCCCCTCAAAAGTACGTGTCAGCAAGTGTTGAGTGGTGCGGCGCCAAGTTGACTCACGCCGTTTGGCATCGTAAATCTGGGCTACTGCATTGACAATCGGGCCCAAGAGTGGGAGCCGCAAACCACGGATCAACAGCAGCATCTGCATCCGCCATCTGATGAACTCCGACAACGGCAACAACTCCTGGATATGTGCTACCCGCACGCCCGGCAGTTTCTTCAGAAATTCGATGCGGAAATCATTGCGGAAATATTCGAAACCGATCAGAACGACATCGCAGCTATGGCCGGAATCGACCCACTTGGAGATGACCGGAGTAATGTGATCTACGTCGTTATAGTGACGAAGAAAAAAAAGGGCTTTCATACCCTTGGGGAATTGAGGACGAGTAACATATCAATCATTTCATTGAATATTTCAGAGCTAAGCTCAGGTGGTGAAAGCGCGCGTAATTGTACACTGGGAGGGGTTCAGTTACCAGCTTAGCCACAGTCTAGCACCGCTCTACAGCCGCGCAGTGACGGGCAAGGGAACCGCTGAATAAAATAAGCCGTTTCAGTTTCTCGCAGAGAATCCCTGCTGGTGGTAGGATAGCAGTCGGGGAATAAATCCATCCTCGGAATAAGTATTCCCAATCTCCATTATTGGATCGAATAGCCAATAATCAGAGAAAAGGCATAAATCGACCGATAAACACCAATAAACCTAAATTACCAATGAAAACAATTGCTGTGATACCGGCACGCATGGGCTCATCGCGTTTCCCGGGCAAACCGCTCGCAAAGTTGCTGGGGCGCACCATGCTGGAACATATCTACAAGCGCGTTACTCTGAGCAATGCGCTCGATGCCACTTATATTGCCACTTGCGATGAGGAGATTCGTCAGGCAGCGCAGAGTTTCGGCGCTGCTGTGATCATGACCGCTGATACCCATGAGCGGGCCAGTGATCGCGTTGCCGAAGCAGTCGCCGGGATTGATGCGGAACTCATTGTCATGGTGCAAGGTGACGAACCAATGACGCGTCCAGAGATGATTGATGTTGCGGTGGCGCCATTCCGGGATGATCCGCAACTGGGTTGTGTGAATCTGGTGCGCCGCATTGAAAACGAAATTGATTTCTATGATGTCAACACCATTAAGGTGGTAATGAATCAACAGGGCGATGCACTCTATATGTCACGGCAACCGATTCCAACTCTGGCCAAATCAGGTTTCGCGCAAACTCTGGCCTACAAACAGGTATGCATCATCCCGTTTCGGCGGGCCACCTTGTTCGACTACACCCGCTTGCCGTCAACGCCGCTGGAACGGCTCGAGTCGGTGGACATGCTGCGACTGCTGGAACATGGCTACCGGGTGAAAATGGTGGAAACCGAGTTTGACACCCAGGCAGTGGACACCGAGGCCGATCTGGCGCGGGTGGCCAGACTAATGGCAACAGACCCCCTGCTCGCCTCCTATTGAAACCAGATACCACTTGTAACGGGCACATTCTGTGTGGCCTTTTTTAAGGAATATTTATGCAATTGAAATTAAAGTTATCCCAGGGTGAATTGACCATTGGTTCGTGGATCACGCTGGGACACCCGGCGATAGCCGAGATCATGGCCGCTGCCGGGTTTGACTGGCTGGTGCTGGATATGGAGCACAGCGTCCTGGAGTTGAGTGAAATTCAGATCCTGATTCAGGTGCTTGACGGGCAGCAGTGTCCCGCCATTGTGCGATTGACTTCGAACCATCCTGATCAGATCAAACGGGTCATGGATGCCGGGGCAACCGGTGTCATGGTGCCTATGGTCAAGTCAGCTGCTGACGCCAGGGCAGCCGTGCAAGGGGTTTACTATCCACCCCGGGGACAGCGCGGGGTCGGTCTGGCCCGCGCCCAGGGTTATGGCGCACGGTTCCAGCAGTACCGGAAGTGGCTAGAGGACAATGCTGTCATTGTTGCCATGATCGAACATGTGGATGCGGTCAATGCCATTGATGAGATTCTCGCTGTTGACGGGATTGATGCCTATATCATTGGTCCTTACGATTTATCTGGTTCCATGGGACGGCCCGGCGAACTCGATCACCCGGAGGTGCAATCCGCGATAGCACAAGTGCTGGAAGCTGGACGGCGTTCTGGCAAGCCGGGAGGTATTCATGTAATCGAGCCGAATCAGGAAGAGTTGCAGCGACGCATTGCGGCTGGTTTCAACTTTCTTGGCTATGGCCTGGATATCCGTATCCTCGACTCACTCTGCCGCAGCCATATGCAAAACATAAGGGCAAGCCTGTGAGTAAACTTGTTATTTCCACTTCCTCGTTTGACGTAGACAACAATCCCCCGATCCAGCGCTTGATAAAAGCGGGGATGCATATTGTCAGTAACAGCCAAGGGCGAAAACTCACAGAGGAGGAGGTCACGGGATTATTGGGTACAGATACTGTCGGCATGATCGCCGGCATAGAGCCCCTGACCGAGCGCGTGTTTGCATCCGCCAACAACCTGCGCGTGGTGTCACGCTGCGGTGCCGGTCTGGACAGCGTTGATCTGGCGGCGGCGCAGCGGCACAACATTGCTGTTTCCAACACACCGGAGGCACCCTCCCAAGCAGTCGCCGAACTCACGCTGGGTTTGATGTTGGCCGCGCTGAGACGGATATGCCAGACCGACCAGCGACTGCGCGCAGGAGAATGGCCGCGGATGCAGGGTCAACTGCTCGCCGCCCAATTGGTGGGGATCGTTGGCTTGGGACACATCGGCCGACGTGTTGCCCGCCTCTGCCAAGCCTTCGGCGCTGAAGTTGTGGCATATGATCCTTACATAAGTCAATCATCGGACGGGGTAACATTGCTGCCACTGGAAAAGTTGTTGGCGGAAGCAGATGTCATCAGCCTGCACCTGCCCTACGGCCCTGGCACTCACCACCTGCTGGATGCCGTAGCATTTGCGCGCATGAAGCCGGGAGCCGTGGTAATCAACGCCGCTCGCGGTGGCCTCGTCGACGAGGCCGCGCTGGGCGAGGCGCTGATTTCTGGAAAGCTGGGCATAGCCGCGCTCGATGTTTTCGAGCAGGAACCATATCGCGGTCCGCTGCTCCAACATGACAATATAATTGTGACCTCTCACATCGGCTCTCTTGCCAGAGAGTCGCGCCAACGTATGGAAATAGAGGCTGCAGAGAATCTGCTGCAGGGGTTGATCAAAGCAGGTTTAATGGAGAATGAATAAATAATGGTCTCTGACAAAATTGCTATTGTGTTTGGTGCCAGCGGTTTTCTTGGCAGTCATGTGGCTGATGCACTGTCGGCTGCAGGCTACCGGGTGCGCTTGTTTGATCGCTGTCCGTCACCCTACCGCAGTCCCGATCAAGAGATGATCATCGGTGACATTATGAACCTTGATCAGGTGACGGAAGCGGCCCGTGGTGCCACGGTCGTCTATAATTTTGCTGCTATCGCCGATATTGATGAAGCCCACAATAACCCGCTGGCTACTGCAACAATCAACGTTCTGGGCAATATGCACGTACTGGAAGCGGCCCGTCTTGCCGGCGCTCGCCGTTTCGTCTTTGCCAGTACCATCTACGTCTACTCCGAGTCCGGCTCCTTCTACCGTGCCAGTAAGCAGGCAGCAGAGCGCTTTATTGAAACCTATCATGAACGCTATGGGCTGGACTACAGTATTTTGCGCTATGGCTCTCTCTACGGCAGGCGTGCCGATACCCGCAATGGCATCTACCGCATGCTGCATGAAGCGGTGGAACGGCATTCGATCACTTATCAGGGGAGTGGTGAGGCGATCCGCGAGTACATTCACGTCGAGGACGCGGCGCGTATGAGTGTGCAGGTGCTGGCCCCCGAGTTTGCCAACCGCCATCTGATCCTGACCGGACAGGAACGGTTACGCATCAAAGACGTCATGACCATGATCTCGGAAATCATGCCGTGGCAGGTGGAGCTACATTTTGATGAGGCCAATGCGGTACACCACTACGAGATAACGCCCTACGCGTTTCAACCGCGCATTGGCCGGAAACTGATGCTCAACGAGCACGTTGATCTGGGCCAGGGTCTGCTCGACTGCCTCAGGGATATTCATACGGCCTTACATCACTCCAGCGAATACGATGATGCCACGCCAGCGGTATCCGACAACAGGGCATGAGGACGGTAAGCTGGCAAGCCATCATCTTCGACTTTGACGGAGTGGTAGTCGAGTCCGGAGATATCAAGACACAGGCCTTCGCTGATCTCTATCGCCCTCATGGCGAGACGGTGGTGGCAGCAGTGGTGCAGTACCATAGGCTGCACGGTGGCATGTCGCGTTACCAGAAATTCCGCTACTTTCAGCAACACCTGCTGGGCAGGCCACCGCTGACACAAGATGAAGAGAGAGAGTTAGACCGGCAGTTTTCCGAACGGGTGGTTGAAGCCGTCATCGCCAGCCAAGCGGTACCCGGTGCTGTCGAATTTATCCGTCAACAAGCAGCACGCATACCATTATTCGTCGCTTCCGGCACACCAGAAATAGAACTGAATGCCATTGTCACGCGGCGCGGTCTGGCACCTTACTTTACCGAGGTACGCGGCTCCCCCGCATCAAAACAGGCATTGATCGCAGACATCCTGTCAATCCACAGCCTTACTCCCGAGCGTGTGCTGATGATCGGTGACGCGTTGATTGATTATCAGAGCGCACAGTTGAACGGTGTTGAATTTCTGGGCAGGGTACGCGCCGGAGACGACAATCCCTTCCCGCCACAGGTAGAAACGGTAGTTGATCTGAGTTCATTGCTTGCCTGAATGTTGCAGTATCAGGAAGGGCAGGTTGTATCCCACGAGATAGGTATCAACGCAACACACCGCGCCGCAACAATTGCCAGAAAATTTTATAGCCCCACAGTACGGGATGGCGTCGCAGCATGGGGGTAACCTCAACACGCACTCCGGTGTGGCGTTCGATCTTCCAGGCAGCATAACTTACGCAATCGCGGAAGGTGAACGCTGCTTTCGTCAGTCGCAGCACCGACAGAATTCGTCCTTGCCAGCGGCGTAACCGCCAGTGCCCCAGTGAACGGCGTTGCTCCGCCGTATCGGCCAGACAGCGGTAATTGCCATCCGGTAAAACCTCCAGCTTTCCCGTCAGCACTGATGCAGCCTGTGCCGTCAACCGTGTATAGTCATCCAGGTTAAGCTGGGTGAGTTGGCGTGCCCGTGTTTCCCGCTCAGCTCTGAGTTCTGCCGCATAAGTTAGAGCCAAACCCCTGGCCCAGATTTCTTCTGCATTCACCACGCATGAGCCCAGCGCTGGAATGATGGATTCGAGAAATGTCACCACCGCATGGGCTAGCGCGTGGCAAACACGCTGGCATGTAATTTCATCGCGCACATACAACAGCCGGGTAGGTTGAGCAAAGCGCGCCCAGAGATAAGGATGAAACCAGTACCGGGTCCCATGTTCAAAATCCGCCATTGAAACCACTGCGTATTTGGCACGAAATTTCTTTTCCTGCCCGGATGCCTCCAGATAAAATACGTTCGGTGCCAGCCATGCATTAAGATAGCGCAAATAGTGTTCCGGGTAAGCGTGGCTGTAGCTATCCACCACGACGTAAAAATCCACGACCCCATCAGCAGCATCCTGTGAACGCAGGCACGACCCATAGAGAATCACGGCATCCAACGACGCTCCGAATCGTGACTTCAGCTCTTCGACCAGGACTGAAAAATCTGCTGGTACCACTCTAGAACTCAGGGACGCCACCTCAGCAATCAATCCGTCCGGGAGTTGCTGATCAGCTATCGATATGCGGTTCGTCATTGTTGCAAGTCTACATTTACGCTGCCAGGCACCAGAAAGGCAACCGGCCCGGCTACCGAGATACGTAGCGGTCCATCCTGACTTGTTGCCCGGTGAAATTCACCATCGATGATATAGTCATCATCCATTAGCAGCTCCAGTACGCTGGCATTGTGGCTGTGGTAGCCATCTTGTTCTATGATGGCTTTGCTATGACCTGAAAGTAGCAGCCATAACGCGTGCCAGGGATGTCTCTGCTGCTGCTCAACAAAGGTAACATGCAGCGGCTCCTGCTCCCGCCCCCAGTAGGGACGCATGCTAAACAGCAGGCGGTCAAGCGCGCTGACGAAAAGAAACAGATAGGTTCCATTGCGAATTTTTCCACTCGCCTCGATAATTGACATCTGAATCGGCGCCCATGGCCCATGTCGGCGCCCAAGAATTATGCCGGCAAGATAACCCAACATGATGATGCCCGAATAAATTTCTCCAGTGATGCCTAGCCGTTTAACCTTGCTGCGAGAGAATATTACAGCATGGGCAATGAGACCGACGCCGAAGAACATGCCATAAATCCTGGTGGTGCCGGGCTGCTCAATACATAATACCGGACGGCGCAACAATACGGGCGTAAACTGTTTCGATAGACAGTTACTTAACTGCCGCAAGATGACTTCAGGTTTGTCGTGTATCCCCAAGTCCAGTGCAGTCATGTTAGTGGTGCCACCTGGAACAATGGTCAGAACCGGCCATTTTGTAGGCCGTGTTGTGAACAGGTAGGTTAATACCGCCTGTACCGTACCATCCCCACCAATGATTACCAGCAAATCGATATCGGCTTGCAGAAGAGCATCCACCGATGCACCTATCTCGAACGTGCTCGTTACTTCCCAGCAGACCGCACCAGGAATTGCAGCCAGCATAGGTCTTATCACATCGATACGCTTGCGGATACGTCCACTGAGAGGATTCAGAAGCAGCCCTACCTTGGCTGTCCCCATCCCCAATCTATCGATCTGCGACTGTTCTACCATCTATCCCAACCAGTACAAGACTAAAAATCCGGACAGCCAGCTTCTCTTCATCCCGGCCAGAAATGCTCTCTACAAATGCCGCCGTAAAATACCATGACTGCGCCAAGCATACCAGCCAATTAACAGCCAATGTTAGCGCAAAGTAGTAATGTCCGGTTTCTCCCAAGTAGAAATGTCCGCTGGTGATTAAACTCACCCCTGTTTAAAACATTGGCGGACAAATTTAAAATGGACAAACTCATGAGCCAAAAAGAAGTGAAGAAAGCCCAAGTGTTGGA
>CAMDAX010000081.1 GCA_945888885.1 Nitrosovibrio sp. Nv4
TGTTTGATCCATTTGAAGAAGAGCTCGACCTGCCAACGGCAACGATACAGCTGAGCGATGGTCAGCGCCGGCAGGTCGAAGTTGTTGGTTAGAAATACCAGCTCCTTGTTGTGTTCGGCATCGTAGAACTTGATGCGTCGCAGGTGCTGCGGATAATCCTTGCGGGCCTTGGGAGTGATCAAGGCAATAGTCTGATCGCAACGCAGTCCCGTGGATTTGTCCACGGTGCGCGAGTAGACGCGGCGAAAGAGCAGATTGGACTTGGCGCGCGTTACAAAAACGCCTGCGCTTGATCCAGCGCGAACCAACGCGCGAAATCGGTGAAGCCCCGATCCATGATGTAAAAGCTGCCAGCTTCGGGGGTCAGGATGTCGAGCACATTGACCTCGTGCATCTTGCCGTCGCTGATGTGGATGAAAGTTGGAATATTGCCGCGCAGGTCGAGCAGCGTATGCAGCTTGACGGCGGCTTTGGTCTGGCGAAAGCGCGCCCAGGGGAAGACGCTCAAGCACAGGTCGATGGTGGTGGTATCGAGTGCGTAGACCGTCTGTTCCAGTTCTACCGCAAAGTGGTCGCTGGCATAAAGTCTGCGTGCCGTCTGGATCAGGCTCATGGCGAAATCCGCGTAGATGCGGCAATCGCGTAATTCGTTGGCATCGGCCAGTGTGCTGCGGGCAACACTGCCCCGGATACCAAAGTGATAAAGCTTGGCTTGGTGCGCGCGCAGACAGGTTTCGATATCGCGCAGGTTTTCGCGGTAAGTCAGTTGCGCAAAGGCCATGCAGAGGAATTGATCGAGATGTGAAAAAGTCTTGGTGGGGTATTTGGAAGGATAACGCTGCACGTAGCGGCGGAATGTGTGATGGGGTAAATGTTCCATGAGTTGTGTGAACACCAATTGACCTGAATACATGATGGGAGGCCCTGAGGAAAAAGCCCCAGTTTCCCAAAAAAATCACGTTCAAGTTGGTGACACCCCTAAACATACTATTTCCTATTCCAGATCAAGCTGTTATATAACCGTCTGGGCAGAATTGCCGGACACTACTGATCGCCAGTATACGTAGTGAAGACACGGTGGCACGCCAGGGCGGAGACGAGTTCATCGTTCTGTTGTCGAATATTGTCGGCGCCCAGGATGCAGCGGTGGTGGCACAGAAGATCCTGGACGTGCTCATGCAGCCCTTTCAGATCAGTGGTCAGGCGTTACATGTTGGCGCCAGCATTGGGATAGCTTTGTTCCCATCTAATGGAGAGGACGGGAACACATTGTTGAAGAACAGTGATATTGCCATGTACCGCGCCAAGGAGAGCGGGCGCAACAACTATCAATTTTTTGCACCGTGCACTGAAAAGTGATGAACTGCTATTAAATTTGCTGGGGCGGCAAACGCTGCTCCAATTGTATTTCACCAGCATCCTGACGACCGGGGTCACGCAGTGGCGGCAGGGAATTTCACCACCATAGTGCGGTTATAGGCCAATAGCTTTGATTGAGGAGATTGCATCTGTGAAATCACATCTCATATCCATCGTTCGGCAGGGAACGTATTGATTCTGGTATATTGCACACTATCCAACTAGTAAAATGAGGATGAGCCCATGCCCCACGTGCTGAAAGAACAAGAGATTTCCATGTTACGCGCTGAAATTGAGATGCTAATGAAGGAGCGCCAGAGTCTGCTCAGAACTACCGGTGCGGCGGCGGTATTTATTGCCAATCTGGATAGTGGCACTCTGCCAGAGAGCGCTTATGAGGCAGCAGAAATGCTGTCCAACTATCTGAATGACCTGTCTGAAGACACCTTGCGCGATGCGCTGGACACAGTGAAGGCAGAGTTGACTGCCAGTGAATGAGTTTAATACGATCGCCCGTGCCGCCTAGAGTTGGTCTTGTTCTGACCGGCGGTGGTGCGCGCGCGGCCTATCAGGTTGGGGTGTTACAGGCAATCGCTGCGATGCTGCCAGAGGGTGCACCTAATCCATTTCCCGTTATTTGCGGTACCTCCGCTGGTGCAATTAATGCTGCCAGTCTTGCGGGCTCGGCCAGGAACTTTCATGAAGGCGTAAGACAACTGGTGTCAGTGTGGGAGAATTCCCATGTCGACCAGGTTTATCGATCCGACCCAATCGGTGTACTTAGCAATAGCGCGCGCTGGCTGGCTTCCCTGTTATTTAGCGGATTAGGTAAGCATAGTACTGATGCAGTTTCCATGCTGGACAACTCGCCTTTTGCGCAACTGCTGGAGCAGCAGGTACCGTTTCGCGCGATCAAGAAGAATATCCAGGCAGGCGCTGTGCATGCCTTGGGCATTACTGCATGGGGCTACACCTCCAGCCAATCGGTGACGTTTTATCAAGGTGCGGATAGCATAGTTCCCTGGAAACGGGTGCGTCGTGTCGGCATTGCGGCACGTATTGGAGTCGAGCACCTGATGGCATCTTCTGCCATCCCATTTCTTTTTCCAGCAATAAAACTACATCGTGAATATTTTGGTGATGGCTCTATGCGTCAGCTTGCACCCATTAGTCCAGCTCTGCATCTGGGGGCCGAACGGGTGCTGGTGATAGGGGTACGCAAGACAGTTGAGATGTCGCCCGATCGTATAAAAGTGGATAGTTATCCGTCATTGGCACAAATTGCGGGGCACGTCATGAGCAGCATCTTCCTCGACGGCCTTGACGCGGATCTGGAACGGCTGCAACGTATCAACAATACCATCCAGCTGATCCCACAGGAGAAATTGGAGAGTAACAACATTCCTCTGCGTCGGGTGGAGTCGATGATGATTTCCCCCAGCATGGAAATCAACAAGATCGCAGAGCAACATGCCCTTGCTCTACCACGCACTATCCGTCTTTTTTATCGTGCTCTTGGCGCGATGGGCCGCGACGGCTCTGCGCTATTAAGTTATGTACTGTTTGAGGAGCCCTTCTGCCGAGCGCTGATCAAACTGGGTTACCAGGATACGATTCCGCACACAACAGAAATATTGCGGTTTCTCGGAGTTACCACAGACGATCGAAGCGGTGCTGATATAATCCTGCGCTAGAAATTCCGTCGGGGGTAAATCCAGATGGCATAATTCCAATTCCAGTTCGAAAGTGAAACGAGGCGATGACGAACGAACGCTGCAGACAGTACGTCCCCCAAGAGGGCTTCCTTCGGGGCGAATAGTACGACAAAGCGTAAGTAAGGAAATCAACGAAGTATCACTATTGATTCGGTACGAATAGAGCATGGGGCCGTTCGTGTTGAGATTTCTGAAATATGAATGATTTCATGGCCTTCGACAGGCTCAGGCCGAACGGAATGTGATTCCAATTCGTGCCGGATCAATAATGAAATGGAATTGAAATAACCACACTGCACCAGATTGCTTCACTTTCAGAGACTACTATATGGATATTGCCAGCCCAGAATTCTGGGTCGCAGTAATGCAAATTATCGCGATTGATATTGTGCTGGGCGGCGACAACGCGGTCGTGATTGCGCTTGCCAGTCGCCGCTTGCCGGAAAAACAACGCAACCAGGCGATTTTCTGGGGAGTGTTCGGCGCCATCGGCCTGCGCGTGGTGCTGATTTTTTTCGCCCTCACTCTGCTGGCAATTCCTTTTCTGAAAATTGCTGGTGCAGTAATGCTGCTATGGATCGGGGTCAAGCTGCTTCAGCCCGAACCTGAAGATGGCGGGCATGAGATCGATGCCAGCACCACGCTGCTGGGCGCGATTAAGACTATTATTATCGCCGATGCAGTAATGAGTCTGGATAATGTCATCGCCATCGCAGGTGCTGCCAAGGACAGTATCGGCCTGGTTATTTTCGGTTTGGTAGTGAGCGTACCTATCATTGTCTGGGGTAGCAAGCTGGTGATGAAGCTGATGGACCGCTTTCCAGTTGTCATTGTCATCGGTGCCGGGTTGCTTGGCTGGATCGCGGGCGATATGGCAGTAACCGATGCTACCACCAAGGAATGGGTCAAAGGCAGCATGCCCTTGCTGCAGTGGATTGCCCCGGCGGCTGGCGCACTGCTGATCGTCATTCTCGGCAAGTGGCTGGCTGCACGAGCATCAGCACGAATGGCAGCAAAATCTGTGCAGGTGGCTGATTTGGCTGATAACGGCCAACACCCGCCACAGTCGTAGTCATAACAAGGAGAAATTATGCTAAAAATTCTGTTGCCGGTGGATGGTTCCGATGTTTCCAACAAGGCGGTCGCAAATTTCATAAAACTACTCGACTGGTACAGGGAAACGCCGGAAATTCATTTACTCAATGTTCAACTACCGTTACATGGCGATATCTGCATGTTCATCGACAAGGAGAACATTAAACAATATCACCAGGAAGAGGGTTTAAAAGCTCTACAGGCGTCGCGCGATTTGCTGCATCAGGCAGGCATTACCTGCCAGTTTCACATCCTCGTGGGTGACCCGGCGGAAATGATCGAGCACTGCGCCATCGAGAAACAGTGCAACCAAATCGTCATTGGGCCACGCGGGCTGGGGTCAGTAAAGGGTTTGTTGCTGGGCTCCGTCACCAACAAGGTGATGCAGTTTTCTACAATACCGGTATTATTGGTTAAGTAGAGATTAGAGCCATACGATATATAGTCGCACCACCCAACCTTTGGGACGCTGTCATTACATGCCGGATAACTCATCAAGACAAGATCAACCAAAGATTGCAGATTACCATTTTATTTTAATTCGCATGTAACCTGTGTCCGTGACAAGCGCTTTTTGTTTACATGCTGTCAACTTGAGCGGATAGATGCTATGAGGTACCCATGAGTACAATTCCGGCACCAGATTCAACCCAGTTGAACCCTATCGATAACAGCATCAGGCTGGATTTCTCTAAAAACCTGCAAGCTGTCGCCAGTCGGATATATGCCGCTGGCAACATCGATGAAATCATGCTGGAAGTGAGTAAGGATATTTGCTCGCTATTTAATGCAGAGCGCCTGATCATCTATTCGATTGGTGAAGATAAAACTTTTATTATTTCCAAAGTGAGAGCTGGACCCAATCTGTTCAGGGAATTGAAAATTCCCATTAGAGATCAAGACATCGTTGGTTTCGTCTGCACCAACAAGAAGGCTGTCAATATCAAGGACGTTTATGACGAAAGCGAACTAAAAGCACTTGGCCCGCGATTAAATTTCTTGCGGGAAGTGGACAAACGTACCGGCTATCGCACCAAGCAGATGCTGGTGGCACCAATACTAAGCACCAGTAACAATGAGTTGATGGGCGTGGTACAGCTTATCAATAGCGGAACCGACAAACCTTTCCCGCAGATGGTTGTGGACGGGGTGCGCGAACTTTGCCAAACGTTGGCTATTGCCTTCAAACAGCAATCCAGGTATGACAATTTAGTTACTGAAGGGGTTATTTCAGCGGCCGAGCTGGATTTGGCTACACATTCTGCGCGCAGAAAAGGGGATGACCTGGAAGCGGCGCTAATTGAAGGGTTTCATATCAAGCCATCATCTCTTGGCAAATCACTGGCTTTGTTTTTCGGGGTGGAATATGAGCCTTTCAAAGCTGACCGGATCAGGCCGGCGAAACTCCTCAAAAACCTGAAGCGCGATTACATCGAGAAAAATTTCTGGCTGCCGATCGACGATACCGAGGACGGGTTGGTGGTGCTGACAACCAATCCCGATAAAATCAAAGCCTCGCACATCGTCGACAATGTTTTTCCAAAGCAAAAAATCATCTACAAGGTCTGCCCCAATCGTGAATTCAAAGCGACCCTGGATTTATTTTATAGCGACACTGGCCTAGGAGAAGTGGATACCGGCAGCATAAGCGAGATGCTTTCCACTCTTGATAATACGGCAGAAATCGAGGCTGTGGCTGACGACAGCCCCACCGTATCCGATAACGAATTAGTAAAGCTGGTCAACAAGATCATCATCGATGCCTATAACATGGGAGCTTCCGACATCCATGTCGAGCCCTATCCAGGCAATGCCAAAACCGAGATCCGTTTTCGCAGAGACGGTTTGTTGCTGCCCTACATCCAGATACCAGCGTACTACCGCAATCCGTTGGTGACGCGCATCAAGATAATGTGCGATCTGGATATTTCCGAGAAACGCAAACCTCAGGACGGCAAAATCAAATTCAAGAAATTTGGCCCGCTGGATATTGAGCTGCGGGTTGCCACCATTCCCTCTGCGGGTGGAATGGAAGACGTGGTGATGCGCATTTTGTCAGGGGGAGAAGTAATTCCGCTCGACAAAATGGGCTTCACTGCGCGCAACCTGAAAGAACTCAAAACGCTGATCAGCAAACCCTATGGTCTGTTCTTTGTCTGCGGCCCGACCGGTTCCGGGAAAACCACCATGTTGCACTCTGTCCTGAAGACCCTCAACACCCAGGAAACCAAGATCTGGACCGCCGAAGACCCAGTCGAAATTACACAAAAGGGATTGCGTCAGGTACAGATGAACCCAAAAACAGGGTTAACTTTTTCGGCGATAATGCGATCCTTCCTGCGAGCCGACCCTGATATCATCATGGTGGGTGAGATGCGCGACAAGGAAACTACCAGTCTCGGCATCGAAGCTTCGCTCACTGGCCACCTGGTGTTCGCAACCCTGCATACCAACAGCGCCACGGAGTCCATCATCCGCTTACTGGACATGGGCATGGATCCATTTACCTTCTCTGATGCGTTACTCGGAATTCTGGCGCAGCGTCTGACCAAACGCCTGTGTAACTGCAAAAAAGCACATACCGCCGGATCGACAGAGATCCATGCCCTGCTATTAGAGTATTGCGAAGAGTTAAAAAACATTGACCGCTTCAAGACTGATCCTGAGGCTGCTTACCAGTCGATCCA
Source organism: Nitrosovibrio sp. Nv4 (assembly GCA_945888885.1). GTDB lineage: Bacteria > Pseudomonadota > Gammaproteobacteria > Burkholderiales > Nitrosomonadaceae > VFJL01. Next base: position 6,857 of record CAMDAX010000081.1, read on the forward strand.
GGCTGACTGGATCAAGCAGTATGGCAATGACAAGGGGGAGATTACGCTATATGAGGCTACTGGCTGCGACACCTGTACCGGCAGTGGCTACAAGGGGCGAGTTGGTTTACATGAATTGTTGATCGCTACCGATGCGCTGAAAAGTGATATCCAGGATCATGCACGGGTGACTAAGATGCTGGCCACTGCGTTGGATGATGGTATGCGCACCCTGAAGCAGGACGGTATAGAGAAAGTATTGCAGGGCATTACCGATATGCGCCAGGTACATGCGGTATGCATCAAGTAAGCGAGGAAGTGGGCAATAGGCACATTCCGCCGAATCTTGGCCGCGCTGGAAAATTGCTAAGACAATTTATCCTAAAAAACTCAGTTCGCTCTAGACAATCCCCCTGTAAGTCATGCAGTCTATGAGTTTGATAACAAATAGGGGTCTTCGTGAAATCGTGTGGGTGGAATTCAACATGAAATCCTCTGCAAGCCTTGTGGTATCTGGCAAAATTCGGTTTGTACTCGTTCCGAAAAAGGGGGGGATTTACCGATGGCCATTTCAACCAATCGCAGACGCCTGCTCGACGCATACCGATTTCCATTTTTTCGTCCTCTGGAAAAGATACGCGGCATCTTTGGCGATTCCAAAGCACGGGTTATCACGCTCGTCCGTCGCTCAAAAAAACAGTCTGCAACGCCTGCGGCCGAGCCCACTCTGGCTGGTACGACAAGAGGCTTCGACGAGTTCGCGATCTCTCTTGTGGCGACACACGCATCTATCTGGAAATCGAGATTCGACGCGTGCTTTGCTGTCATTGTGGAAAAGTGAAAAGAGAGCGGCTCGACTTTCTGGCAAAAAACCCGCTCTATACCAAACGCTTTGCCTGGTACGTAGGCAGACGATGTCGCAGCAGCACCGTGTCGGACATTGCCTGCGAGTTGAACCTGGACTGGCACACTGTCAAAGAACTGGACAAGCAATACATGACCGCGCAACTGGAACGCGCCGGAACGCCCGCACCAAAAGCGATTGGCATAGACGAAATCTCGATCCGCAAAGGGCATACCTATCGCATCGTCGTGAGCGACTTGATCCGACATCGTCCGATCTGGTTTGGTGGTGCAGATCGCTCGGAGGACAGCATGCGGCAGTTCTATGACTGGCTGGGAGAGAAGAAGTCCAAAGGCATTCGTCTCGCGGTGATGGACATGTGGAAACCCTTTCGCAACGTCGCTAACGAACGAGCGCCGCAGGCGGCCATCCTGTTCGACAAATTCCACATCATGAAGCATCTCGGCGATGCCCCGGATAAAGTCAGGAAGACGGAATATGCGCGTCTTCAAGGTAAGGATAGAAGCTACATCAAAGGGCAGAAATACGTACTGCTTTCCAACCACGAGAATCTGACGCTGGATGGCAGACGTTCTTTGAAGACTTTGCTGGCAGCGAACAAACGGCTGAATACGGCGTATCTGCTGAAAGAGTCGTTTGGTCAGTTGTGGGACTACAAAAGTGAAGCGTGGGCACGGCGCTTCTTCGATAATTGGAAAGCCAGCCTGAAATGGCAGCGGTTGAAACCCTATGAGAAATTTGCTGCGATGATCGAACGTCATTGGGATGGGATCGCAGCTTATTGCAAACCAGAGAATAAAGTTTCACTTGGCTTTGTTGAAGGACTCAATAACAAGATACGAGTCATCCAACGCCGTGCATATAGGCTACGCGATGAAGAATATTTACGGCTGAAAATACTCACGTCTATGCCCCCGAAACTCTAAAAAACATGAAATTTACCCACTCGATTACGCGAAGAGCCATAAAGATAAACCCCCGGCTTTGCCGGGGGTAACTTAATTTACGTGAGGGGATTGCTATGTACATGTGGTGAAGATTCATGTGAGTGTTGCTCTTGTACAATCTCGACTGGGAACAGATGCAGTTTGCCGTGTCTTATTCCACGTGTGGCAATAATGCGATTGGCGAAGTCCTTCACATCCTTGGTAGTGCCACGGAGAACGCTGATTTCTAGACAGCTATCATGATCCATATGAACATGCATGCTGGATAAAGTGAGCTCATGGTGGTTATGCTGTACTGCGGTAATACGGCTCGCTAATTCACTCTCGTGATGGTTGTATATATAGCTTAGTGTGGCGAGGCATTGCCCCTCGATATGTTCTTCCAGCCGATTGATTTCGAGTTGATCTCGTATCATATCTCGCAGAGCTTCCGATCGATTAAAATAACCGCGTTTATGTATTAAAGTATCAAAGTCCTTTGCGAGCGGATTGTTAAGAGATATGGTGATTCGTTCCATGTTTATTTTCCCCAAGAATTTTGCGATTGCTGGATAACTTCTTTCATTGATAATAGTATGAGCCTCTTGCAAAACTAATTTCGAAATGGAGCGCAATGACATCAGATGCTCGAATTTCAGCATCTAAGTGGTTACGCTCTCCCTGTTTGCGGCAATCTTTCTGCTTTACCGCATTTCCTTGCTCCTGAGGGCGAGTGCTGTCACCG
>CAMDAX010000082.1 GCA_945888885.1 Nitrosovibrio sp. Nv4
TCTACTTCCATCCATTCATTAGGTGAGAAGCGCTTGCCGTTCGTGCAGGATCGTCGGCGCTCATCTCGAAAGACTGCGCCTGCTTCGGCCGCCAGCCTCGCTTACCCTCGTTACGTTTGAATTCCCGTGAAATCGTGCACTTGTCCACACCAACCTTATGGGCGATTTTAGTTTGATTCAGACCCGCTTGTTTTAACCCATAAATCTGGTACCGTAGCTCGCTGGTGAGCTGCTTATATTTCTTCATCTGTGCTCCTTTCACTTGGTCGTTTAAGTGGCTCCGATATTAACGCAGCTCGCCACCTAAATTCACTTAGAAAAGTTGCACTTCAGAGTTGAATCCACCATCGATAAATTACTATTTGCGTTAAGGCTGGGAGCATTCAACTCTCTGTTGGGAGTCCCTAATGATTCCAAGTTCCAAACAAGACCGGGTGGGAACAAAAAATGCAGACGCGACATATGATTGATATGTAAGTAAACATTTTTATGAACAACAAAGTATTGTGACGAAATTCAGATTACTAGAGTTGCTCTATTGGTAGATTTTAATCTTTGTCTCTCCTGGTTGCCACCTGTTTTGTGACATTGCGAGTCGACTCCATCATGAGCATTGCATTCAGGAGAAGATATTGTTTCTCGGCAAGTATAGTCCGATGACAAGCAAGGTCAATGTGAAATTTCATGCGCCTCTATCCGGCAATAGCCTACTAAGGCTTGAGCATCATCCGCAACACTTCCCATATATTTTCCAGAATTTTTCCTTGTGCCAGTGCATTTGGATGTATTCCATCAGTCAGAAAAAATTCACGCTTGTCGCCGAAACCGTCCAGCAGAAATGGCAGCAGTTTGAGCTGGTGACGTCGCGCCAACTGCGGATAGATATCCTGAAACTTTTGCGTGTAGGTTATGCCATAATTGGGCGGCAGGTGCATTCCCACCAGCAGCACTACTGCTTTGTTTCGCTGGCAGGACTCGATAATGGCCTCCAGGTTACCGCGAATGGATTCGATGGGTGAGCCACGCAACCCGTCATTGCCGCCGAGTTCGATAATGACGATGCCGGGACGGTGGGTTTTAAGCGCCTGTTCAATCCGATTGCGTCCGCTCAGCGTGGTTTCGCCACTGATGCTGGCATTGACCATCCGATAAGCTTGCGATTGTGATTGCAGCCGTTTTTTCAACAGATTTACCCATCCGGATTCCGGCGGCAGACCATAACCGGATGACATACTGTCGCCGAATACCATGATAGTGACTGCAGCTCCAGTCGCAGATGCAGATGCTGCGCCTGCGGTGCTGGACACAACGGCTGATAGAATACATAGAATAATCAGGAAATATTTCATGACAGATGATCGTATTGTACGGCCTATTGTGCAGGCAACTGCCCTGACCAAGCAAGTCAGCACTGGCGAAGAGCAACTTGTCATTCTGCAGGACATCAATCTTGAAGTGAATACAGGCGAGGCTGTTGCCATAGTAGGCGCATCAGGTTCGGGCAAGTCCACGCTGCTCGGGTTGCTGGCAGGGCTGGATATGCCCTCCAGTGGCAGGGTTCATCTTGACGGGGAGGATATTTTTTCCTTGGATGAAGACGGCAGAGCGGCGTTACGCGGACGTTTGCTGGGTTTCGTATTTCAATCATTCCAGTTGCTACCAGCACTGACTGCGCTGGAAAATGTGATGCTGCCACTGGAACTCTCCGGCGTAAACAATACCCGTGCCCCTGCTCTGGAACTGCTCGAACGAGTTGGGCTGGGGATGCGCCTTAAACATTATCCCAAGCAACTCTCCGGCGGAGAGCAACAGCGTGTTGCCATTGCACGCGCCTTTGTCACTCATCCGCAACTGCTACTGGCAGATGAACCCACCGGCAATCTAGATTCAACTACCGGTGCGCAAATCATAGAACTCATGTTTGAGCTGAACCACGAACGTGGCACGACATTGATTCTGGTAACCCATGACGAAGCCATTTCCAGTCGCTGTGCACGGCGAGTACGGCTAGCCGGAGGAAAAGTTATTTAGTCTGGTTAACTTTCCTTCCGTATGCTTCGCCGTGATTGGTTAATGGCGCGAGTAACCGGGAGCAAATCACCCCGTTTTTCGACTGCCTGCCGAAAATCCACACAGCTTGCAGAGCAAGAGTGTTGCCAGAAGAGCCTTTCAGCAAACCACTTCTTTCTCCTTGTAGACGGTTAACGGCTAATCGGTTTATACCGAATCCGTTTCGGCTTAGCGCCTTCTTCACCCAGGCGCTTGCGCTTGTCCGCTTCGTATTCCTGATAATTGCCATTGAAGAACATCCACTGCGAATTGCCTTCCGCCGCGAGGATGTGAGTAGCGATGCGATCAAGAAACCAGCGATCGTGAGAGATGACCAGCACGCAACCAGCGAATTCGAGCAAGGCATCTTCCAGAGCGCGCAGGGTTTCCACGTCCAGATCATTTGATGGTTCGTCCAGTAGCAGCACGTTGCCGCCAGAGATCAGTATCTTGGCTAGATGCAGCCGTCCACGTTCGCCACCGGACAAGTTGCCGACAATCTTCTGCTGATCCCCGCCCTTGAAGTTGAAGCGGCCGATATAGGCACGTGCAGGTGTTTCATATCTGCCAACGGTGAGAATATCGTTACCGTCGGAGATGGCATCGAACACGGTCTTGTCGTTCTCCAATGAGTCGCGTGCCTGATCAACGTGCGCAATCTTGACGGTGGAACCGATCTTCACTTCGCCAGAATCCGGCTGTTCTTTGCCAGTGATTAATTTGAACAGCGTGGATTTTCCGGCGCCGTTCGGGCCAATGATGCCGACGATGGCACCAGGCGGAACTTTGAAACTTAGGCTGTCGATCAGCAGTCGGTCGCCGTAGGCTTTGGAAACATTATTGAATTCGATGACCTCATTGCCCAGCCTGTCTGCCACGGGGATAAAGATCTCCTGCGTCTCGTTGCGCTTCTGATATTCCTGAGAATTGAGTTCTTCAAAGCGAGCTATGCGCGCTTTTGATTTCGCCTGACGTCCCTTGGGGTTCTGCCGTACCCATTCCAATTCTTTGTGTAGTGCCCTCTGGCGCGCAGATTCGCTGGATTCTTCCTGTTTTAAACGAGCTTCCTTCTGCTCCAGCCAGCTTGAATAATTACCCTTCCAGGGAATGCCGTGGCCGCGATCCAGTTCCAGTATCCACTCGGCGGCGTTGTCAAGGAAATAGCGATCATGCGTGACTGCTACCACGGTGCCAGGGAATCGCACCAGAAATTGTTCCAGCCATTCCACCGACTCAGCATCAAGGTGGTTGGTCGGCTCATCCAGCAGCAGCATATCCGGTTTGGATAGCAGCAGCCTGCACAACGCTACACGTCGTTTCTCACCACCAGAGAGATTTTTAACGACGGCATCCCACTCAGGCAGACGCAACGCATCGGCAGCAATCTCCAATTGTTGATCACTCCCGCCACTGCCAGTGGCGAGGATAGCTTCCAATCGCATCTGTTCGGTGGCAAGCGCATCAAAATCTGCATCCGGTTCGGCATAAGCGGCATAAACCGCATCTAGTTTCTCCTGTGCGCTGGATACTTCGCCCAACCCTTCCTGCACTGCCTCGCGCACGGTCTGCTCCGGGTTGAGTTGCGGTTCCTGTGGCAGATAGCCGATATTAAGATTGGGCATCGGCAAGGCTTCACCTTCAAAATCCAGATCCACTCCCGCCATGATTCGCAGCACCGTGGATTTGCCCGATCCATTCATGCCCAGCAAGCCTATCTTGGCGCCAGGGAAGAAACTGAGCGAGATGTTCTTGAGTATCTGCCGCTTGGGTGGAACAACCTTGCCCACGCGGTTCATGGTAAAAACGTATTGCGCCATAAGTGTGTGTTAGTGTCAGTAAGAAATAGTGTCTGGTTTCTCTCGCAAGTACAGCATCCAAGGCGAATAGGTTCACCCCAATTTCGCTGCTGAATTATAACCTTTTGTCTTCTTTAATGCTTTGCTTCGTCCAATCCACTGATGCCATTTCCCGCTACCACAGCTCGATTCAACCATGGTCGATGTGACGAAAATCGTCGACTGGTATATACTTTTTTCGATACATCCGATAAACCTCAGGCAGGAGAATCACATGAAACTACAACAACTAATCGCCATTGCCACTCTAGCCCTGTTCAGCAGCACGGCATTTGCGTACCACTGTACAACCGACATGAGGAAAATCGACGTGGCGATGGAAAAAAACCCGAAACTGAGCGAAGCTCAGGTGGCAGAGGTCAGAAAATTTCGTGCTGAAGGGGAGGTGCTGCATAAAGAAGGGAAACACAAGGAATCAGTCGAAATCCTCGGCAAGGCAATGAGCGTCCTTGGCATCAAGTAGCTGCGCTGTCTTCGTTCTGAATAGGTTGGACGCGGTGAGCTGACAGACGGCAACGGCAGCCCAGTCGTCCACAATTACAATGGCATGGCGTCATGCCTTCGGATGTTGTGACTCCTGACAGGCATGACGATAGGCCAGCAAGGTCTGCTGGGCGTGGCCCAGCACGCTATCATGCGGATAATTACCCACTTCATCCGCTATGCCAGCGGGGAAGCCAGTGAGCAGCTGTATGCCTTCGCTCGCATGCTCCACAGTATAGATATGGAATAACCCCCTTGCGACAGCTTCAACGACCTTGGGTTCCAGCATTAGGTGCCGGCGGTTGCGGTTTGGAATCAACACACCTTGATTGCCATCCAGTCCGGCTGTTTCGCAGATACGGAAGTAACCTTCTATTTTTTCGTTAATCCCACCCACCGGTAATACTTCGCCATGCTGATTGACTGCACCAGTAACGGCGATACCCTGCTTGAGAGGCAGATTCGACAGGGATGATAGCAGAACATAAAGTTCGGCGCAGGAAGCGGAATCCCCTTCTACTCCATGATATTCCTGTTCAAATACAATTGAGGCATTAAGTGCAAGCGGTGCGATATGGGCGAATAAAATAGCCAGGTAATTCTGCAGAATGAGCACACCCTTATCGTGGATCGGCCCGGACATCTCCACCTCGCGCTCGATGTTGAGCAAGCCATCATCACCGGCAAAGGTGCACGCCGTAACGCGCACCGGGAAACCAAAGTGATAATCCCCCAGCTCTACCTGGGTCAGACTATTGAGCTGGCCCACTTTCTCGCCATGCATTGTGATCAGTACTTCACCTTCTGCGATGGATTCCTGCAGGCGCTGTTCGGGATAATCATGACGCAAGGTACGTGCGCGCAGTGCAGCCTCGACATCCACTGCCTCGACCAAGTGGCCAGCGCGAGTGTGGCACAGCGCTGCACTTTCCATCACCACCGCCTCGGCACCGGCAAAAATTGCGCTTTGACGCGATTGATCGTCCACTTGACGGTGAGAATCCTCCAGCAGACGCGCAACAGCGACAGCGGAAAAATGTGGCAGCCCCAGTTCCTGGCAGGTGTGAGAGACAAAGATAGCTGATGCACGGCGAGTTTCGGTACTGGATGAAAAGCTTTCAGCAAAATCCACCTTGGCGCGAAAACGGCGCGCGAACTCTGGGTCTTCCTCCTGCAAGTCGTAATACTGTTGGCGTGAACCGATCAGGATGATCTTGACTTCTACATCTACCGCCTCAGGTACTAGCGACACAGCCATAATCGAGGCAAAAACCGTACCCGGTTCTTCGATCTGCAACTTGCCACTGCGCAGCAAACGACGCAATTTCTCCCATACCAGGCCATCGGCCAGCAGATCGCGCAAATGCAGCATGAGGAAACCACCATGTGCCCTGAGCAGACTCCCGGCCCGGATACGGGTAAAATCAGTCACCAGCACGTCGTTCTCGGACTGATATTCAATGCTGCCAAACAGTGAACGAAATAATGGATTATCCTCAATAATCACTGGCGCACCATTCAGGCCATCATTATCCACTACCAGATTAATCCGATAACGCGACATTATCCGATCCAATTCCTCCTGCCGGTTTTCTTCATCGGTATCGGAAACCTTGAATAATTCCAGATTATCGAGCACGTCCTGCATGACCCGCTCTAGATAGGCACCGAGCTTAACGGAGTCCTTGATCTGTTTTTTCAATCCAACACGAATTTCCTGCAATTCGTGTTCCAGCAGAGGCTTCGCCACCTGACGCTGTAACGCTGCCAAGGCCTCATTCATGACCCGCTCCATTGGCCGGATCTTCTCAAAATAACTGGTAATCCCGACGCGCAACTCCTGTTCTGCCTGCTCAATCTCAGCCCGGCGCTCCTTCGGCAGGATAAGCGCTTCGTCCTCAGTAAAGATGTGCCCTTTCTCATCCAATAGAGCGAAGGTTATGTGTCCAGCCTCGCGGTGGATAGTAAAATTTCTGGATTCCGCAGAGGCGTCAAGCTCAGCGTAGGCCTTGGCTTCTTCTGCTTTGTAGATTTTCTTAATGCGCTCGCTTTCAGCCTTAAAGTCCTGCCCACCTAGGCATTGCGGTATTTCCATCAACAGGGATTTTGTCATCCGCGCCAGAAGTTGACGCAGCAGGCGTCCCTGTCCGGCAGGCAGGCGCAGAGCCAGTGGCCTTTCCGGCGCATCGAAGTTGTGCAGATAGCATAAGTCGGGCGGCGGCGCCCGGTTGGCGGCGGCTGCGACCATCGCCTGCCGCAGCAGCGAAGAGCGGCCGCTGCCGACTTCCCCCAGCACGAACAGGTTATAGTCGGGCTGATCCATGCCGAGACCAAAGCGGGCGGCGATTTCTGCGCGCTCCTGCCCGATCCATGGCAGCGGATACTGCAGTAATTCCGACGTATCGGAGAATCCAAGCGAAACAGGATCAATGGTAAGGCGCAGATCGGCAGGGATTAGGTTTGAAATCGTCATTTTTTAACCATAGTGATACGGAGATACAGCGGATTCCAAATTGTTGGCATTGACCATTACACCACTCATCTTCCCATCCTGCATGGCTATCTGCATGGCTGTATATGGTCGTCCACTTTTGCCAAGCTCAATGACGTATCAATTTCTGCAACCGCTCAACACCAACGGGTTCTTCTGCCAGTAACGGCACCACAGCCCAACGTCTGGCATGATAGGTTGCCACGGCATCAATCTGTTTCAGCTCGTTCGTAGCCCGCTGCCGCAACAGTGGAGAAGATGGGTTGGCAAACGCCAGGCTATTGTTAACGACCCATGCCCATGGCTCGATGCCAGCACGGCGGAGGTCGGCTTGCAAGTTGGCAGCCTCAAGTACCGGGGTGGTTTCAGCCAGGGTTACGATCATTACCTTGGTCTGTGTGCCGTCCTGTAACTGCATCATCGGTGTAGTGAAGTGTAGACCACTGTCGCTTACTTGGCGGGCAATTTCGCGGTGATATGCGCCAGTTGCGTCAAGCAGCAATAAAGTATGACCAGTCGGCGCAGTATCCATTACTACAAACTTCTTACCAGCCTCCCGGATAAGGCGTGAGAAAGCCTGGAACACGGCGATTTCTTCGGTACAAGGCGAACGCAGATCCTCTTCCAGCAATGCGTGGCTCAATTGGTCGAGGTCTTTACCCTTGGAAGCCAGTACGTACTGACGATAACGCTCGGTTTCTGCATGTGGATCGATACGGCTAATTGTCAGATTCTCCAGCGACCCTTCCAGTGTTTCCGCCAAATGCGCCGCCGGATCTGAAGTAGTGAGATGAACCGTGTAACCCCTTGTTGCCAATTCCACCGCAATCGCCGCAGCCAACGTTGTCTTGCCAACGCCACCCTTTCCCATCAACATGATCAAGCCTCGCCCATTGCCAGCCAGATCATCCACCAGTGAAGCAAGATCAGGCGCAGGTGGCAACAATATGGAAGCAGTTGCAGGCACAGACTGGTCAGGGTTATCGGATAATAAGGCTCGCAATGCAGGCAGCCCTACCAGATTGAAGGCTTTAAGCGAAACGCAATCGGCTGGTAAATTTTTCAGTATTTCCGGCATTCCTATCATGGCTGCCTGTTCTCGTTTCCATACCGCTGCAGCCAGGATATCACTACTCGTCTCGGACTCTGGTAGGATGCCGTTAATAATCAGGTATTGCCGAGAAAACCCAATGGCTGCCAGTTCTTCGTGAGTGCGAGCCGCTTCTTGCAGGGTTGATGGCTGGGCTCTGGCCACCAGAATCATGCGCGTACATGTGGCATCCGACAGGATGTCAACGGCACATTTATACTGGCTGCGCTGTTTCTCCAACCCGGCAAGCGGGCCGAGACAGGATGCATCGCCTTTGCCTTCCTCCAGGAAGCCTGTCCAAGCTCCAGGTAATTGCAACAGACGGATGGTGTGTCCGGTCGGCGCGGTATCAAACACAATGTGATCATAGTCATTCAGCATCGCTGCACTGGTCAGCAATGCCGTGAACTCATCAAATGCTGCGATTTCCGTGGTACAAGCCCCGGATAGCTGTTCCTCAATACCTTTAACCACCGCATCGGGCAATACGCCACGTACCGGATCGACGATGCGGTTACGATATTCCTGGGCAGCGGCTTGCGGATCGATTTCAAGCGCAAACAAGCCCGGCACGGTGTCAACTGCCGTGATGCTATGACCGATCACCATGTCGAGAACCTGTCCAACATTCGAGGCCGGATCAGTACTCACCAGCAGTACGTGTTTGCCTTGGTCGGCCAGTTTGATGGCGGTGGCGCATGCCAGTGAGGTTTTGCCGACACCACCCTTGCCCGTAAAGAACAGAAAGGTTGGCACTTTTTCAAGGAACAGCATGGAGCTTTTTTTCCGCGATTAACTTAGCAGCAGCGGCCGCCGCTGCAGCAGTCAGCGGCAGATTCAGCTTCTACTGTAGGCAGACTGATGCTCGCCCAGCGTGCCAGTTCGGCACGTTGCGGGTAACGACCGGCCAACGCCACCTCCCCATCCACTAAAATCAGCGGTAACCCCTCCTGACCGGAGCGCTCAAGAAATGCTTTGACGACTGCATTTGCAGCAAAGAGCATCGGCTGCTGGGCAAGATTGAAACGCTCAATCTGGCCGCCTTGCTGTTTCAGCCAACCCACATCGGCGGCAAAGTCCACCAGTTGTTGATCTACTTCCACATCACATACACCAGTATTGCAACACAGGGGGGGATCGAAAACTTGAATCGTGGTCATGACATTTCTCCTTTAATAGTAATTCTGATGATTTTGTCCATCCTGGCCTTG
>CAMDAX010000083.1 GCA_945888885.1 Nitrosovibrio sp. Nv4
CTCAATCAGGCTCGCGTCTATCCCATCGGTGCACTTACTCAAGGCTTGAAGGGTGGGCGGTTAACGGAAATGGCCGAATTGCGCGATGCAGGTTGCGTCGCTTTCGGCCAGACTGATGCGCCATTCACTGACACGCTGGTAATGATGCAGGCAATGCAGTACGCCGCTACCTTCGGTTTCAGCGTATGGCTGCGCCCTCAGGATGTGAGCCTCGCCAATAAAGGCGTGGCCCACGATGGTGAAGTGGCAACCCGATTGGGCCTGCCGGCAATTCCCGTATGTGCAGAGACTATCGCTTTATCGAATATCGTTTTGCTGGCAAGAGAAACCGGCGCCAAAATACATTTATGCCGGATGTCCAGCGCGGAAGGCATCGCCATGGTACGCGCGGCTAGACAGCAGGGTCTGTCCATCACCTGCGATGTGGCAATCAACCACCTGCATCTATCTGAAATGGATATTGGCTTCTTCGATTCGAATTGCCATCTTGTACCACCGCTACGCGGATTGAGTGATCGCGATGCGCTACGTGCCGGTCTGATGGACGGCACCATAGACGCGGTCTGCTCCGACCATACGCCAGTGGATGAAGATGCCAAGCTGTTGCCTTTCGGTGAAGCCGAGATCGGCGCCACTGGTCTGGAATTACTGCTGCCGCTTACTTTAAAGTGGGCACAGGAAATGAAAATACCCCTGGCTATGGCGCTGGCTAAAATTACCGTGGAACCTGCCAGAATACTTGGCGTGGATGCCGGGCATCTATCCACAGGTATCGCTGCCGACCTGTGCATTTTCGATCCCAAACAATATTGGAAAGTGGAAGCAGCAGCGCTTAAAAGCCAAGGCAAAAATACACCATTTCTAGGTATGGAACTGCAGGGAAAAGTGCGCTACACGCTGATAGATGGGCAAGTTGTTTATCAGAGCTAGTATTCGTTTTGAGTCATTTCGGAATATCCTTGACACTGGAAATAGGCTGGTGAGAGTCAAGTACTTCACTGCGCGGGTACAGCCTATAGTCACAACGAACCGGGTGTGGACATCCCGCAGGAAATTTACTTCTGCGCGTTACAAGCACGCCACCCGATGGTCATTCTATTTTTGGCACTATCTAAGCCATAAGATTTCCATGCGGGGCGCTAATATTCCGAGGTGGCATTTACCACCTCAACATGAAATAATTCAAGCCAATAAGCCCATGCGCATTGCACACTCATGAAACCCAGAGCGTTTGATAGAAGTGAACACGTTTACAAGAACGATGCTTTTGTCGAGCTGGTCAAAGATGCTGTCAGGTTCTTTAACGGCACACCCGTACATACGCTGCCCCCAACAGAGTCTTTCCTCGGCACAGGGGTTTATGCAATCTATTACACAGGCAAAAACCCCGCATATAAAAAATATGCGGAGCTGAATCGGCTGTCTTACAGTTACCCGATATACGTCGGCAAGGCTGTACCAAAGGGCTGGCGCCAAGCGCGGATTTCCGACAATCAGTCCGGTCAATCCAAAGAACTGTTCAACCGCCTTCGCGAACACAGCCGAAACATCGGCGCGGGTCAAGGGCTGAATCTGCAAGACTTCATGTGCCGTTTCGTTATTTTTGAAGATGCCAGCTCAGACATGATTGGCACCGTTGAAGCCACGCTAATCAAATTGAATATGCCTCTCTGGAATACCGCCGTAGATGGCTTCGGAAACCACGACCCCGGAAGCGGGCGATACGAGCAAGCAAAATCGGATTGGGATGTCATTCACCCTGGGCGAGCCTGGGCAGGAAAATGTAACGGCGTTTATGCCGAAACAAGTACGATTCTTTCCAAAATCAAAAGCCACTTCAAAAATATCGAGCGCAAGCCATGAAGTCATTGGAGATATTTTCTGGGGCGGGCGGGTTGGCTAAAGGGCTGGAGCTTGCCGGTTTCCAGCATTCTGCATTCGTCGAATTTAATAAACATGCCTGCGCATCGCTCCATGAAAACTTTGAGGCGAAGAAAGTTTTTTTTGGTGACATTAAAGATTTTGATCTTAATACCTTGGGCGATGTTGATATCGTGGCGGGAGGCCCGCCTTGCCAGCCTTTTTCATTGGGCGGTAAACATGGAGCGGATCAAGATAGCCGCGACATGTTCCCCTACGCAATCCGGGCGATTGAACAACTCACCCCCAAAGCTTTTGTATTCGAGAATGTCAAAGGCTTGCTCAGAGCATCCTTTTCGGATTATTTCGAATACATCATCCTGCGGCTTACCTACCCCGGATTTATTGCCAAGCTCGATGTGGACTGGAAGAATCATTTATCTGACCTGCGCAGCATTGGTCAACTTCCCTATGCCGGAACAAAGTATGACGTTACGTTCAAGTTAATCAACGCGGCAAATTATGGTGTCCCACAAATACGGGAACGGGTTGTTATCGTAGGCACGAGGGCTGATCTGGGAGTGCCTTGGTCGTTCCCCGTAGAAACACATTCCGAAGACAGGTTGCTTTGGGAAATGTATGTTTCGGGCGAATATTGGAAGCGCCACCATGTACCTAAAGCGGAACGCGCACCGATGACAGAGCTGCTGCAAGAGAAGATTATTCGCTTAAAGGACATGTACGGCATGTTCGAGCCGGAGCAACTGCCTTGGCGCACGGTCAGAGACGCGCTGCAAGGCATCCCTGATCCACAAGCCATGCACGGCATTGAAGATCACATTTTCCACGACGGCGCGCGCACCTATCCCGGCCATACCGGCAGTGACATAGACTGGCCCGCGAAAACCATCAAGGCGGGAGGCCACGGGGTTCCCGGCGGAGAGAATATGATCCGCTACCCGGATGGCAGCGTCCGCTACTTTACGGTGTGCGAGGCAAAGCGAATTCAGACCTTTCCGGATAGCTTCGTCATAAAAGGCGCTTGGGGCGAAGCGATGCGCCAGATTGGGAATGCTGTTCCTGTATTGCTGGGAGAAGCGATAGGGCGGGAGTTGGCAGAGAGGTTGGGCGCGCGCAACGATTCTGCTGATGCAAGACAGCCGTACCGGGCAAGGCTTTAACAGCTAGTAACACAGCTTATTCAAAAGGGGAAACGCATGACCGAAAATCTCCTCAAAATTTGCGTAATTAAATTGGGAATCCATTTGACATGACTATCGCTACTGATGAAATCAAACCACAAAAAAAATTATTCCATAACGAGTGGATCAACGTATATCCAACCGACCTACCCTTTAGAAAAATTCACTTCTGGCCAGAAAACAACCGTACTATCTTTACCTTTGAACGTCTTTGCAGGGACTCGGGAAAGGCACTTGCTGAGCTGTCCATAGAGGAAATTACTCGATTTGTAGCAGAGCAAGATATTCATAAACTCACAGTTCTAGCCAAATCCATAGAAAGAAATGGTGTGCAAGTGCCGCTCATCATTAGGGATGATGGGAAGTTGTTAGACGGGAACCGCCGCTACTTCGCTTGTCAGCTGCTTGTAATGCAATACCGTGACCGCAAGAAGCCAATGCCGGAGACTTTATCAGAGATACCAGTATGGGTCTTACGCAAAGCCGAGCTTTCGCAAACACTGGAACTCAAGATATTAGCCGAAGCTAATTTTATTCCAGACCTCAAAGTTTCATGGCCATTGGATGCACAAGCGCGGGCGGTTAATGAATACTATGAGCAAACTCTTAAAAAAGTGGAAGCTGACCATGAAGCGGCTCTCATCGAGGTGGTTAGTGTTTTTGGAATTGATAAATCAACAGCGGTGGCGTATCTGGATACGCTCAAAATTACCAAAATGTTCATAGAGGAAGGTGTCGATGAAGATGATTGCATAAGGCGACGTGTGATTGTTGAAGATAGATTTCTTTTCTTCTGGGAGTTTCGGAATAAAGCTACCAAGGGGCGAGGGGCTTTTAATGACCAGGTGGAACTGGCCGAGGTTAGGGATATGTTTTTCCAGTTAATCGACCAAGGCCGCGACTCACCCATCAAGAACATTAAGCAAGTGGAGCCACTGGTGCAAGCAAAACGAGATGCTACTGCCTGGAGCATGCTTAAGGAATCCAAGGGGGCAAAGCTTTCAGTGGTGGTGTCCATGATGAACGAAAAGAAGGAGGTAAGGAAAGCTGAAGATAAAATTCGTATTTTTCTTGCTTGGCTTAAGGATGAAAAAGATTTGACTCCAAAAGCAAAATCATACTTGCGAGAGGTCGCTAAGTTGGCGGCAGAAAAAGGACGGGAGTAGAAGCCCATGCCAAATCAAATAATCTTCTGCCCGGGGGGTGAGAGTAGTCAGACTGGAGCTGCTGTTCGTGAACGATATCCTCAAGCTAGAATTTCAGACTGCGGAACAATTCCACAGGTGCTGGAAAAACTGGGCGTTGATGATGGGCCATATGTGGTTCCGATATGGAATTCGCATCAGGGCGAGGTGCCAGCCGCAGATTTCGTCTGGAATCTTATTGAAGAAGAAAAAATTAAACTTTCAGATATTTGGGCAAAACGGATTGAGTTTTGGTTTGTGAGAAGAATCGACTATGCAGTTACACATGGGAAAATTGGAAGTGTAATAGTTGCGCAAACCCAATGTTCAAATTTTCTTGATCAGAGAAATGCTGAACTCGTTCGTCGCGATTTGACGACTATAGCGCATAAAGAATATCGGGAGGGTGCTGAATGGGATGGCGTCTTGGTTGCACCGAATCAAGGTGAAAATGAAGCGGGTTTTGAAGTTGCTGATAAGCAAACCGCAAATGCAAATAACTTTACTACTTTTGTAAGACTGGCTTCATCACATGAATCAACCGTTGATGCGGCAGCGCCGGTTTGGCTTTCTGGTGTAGCAATGCGACCACTCAATTCTAATTTGGGGGATGCCGAGCAATCATTTTTTGAGAAACTGTTTGAATCAGCCAACAATTTGAATGAAATACCCAAACTGATTTTTGTATTTAAGCGAACTGCAAAAGTTGGGCTGCTTTTTGAAGGGCATCGCCTTTACGCCGGAGATTTATTGGATGCAGAGGAATTAGAAAGCGGCGATATTTCGATCTATGAAGAAGCTGGCGCAATGTCAAAATTTTATACTGACGAGCTATGCAGCCTATTTGGGCAGGAGTTTCCCGCATTGTCGCAAGATGATTTTGTTCTCCACCGTGGCGTTAGTACTTGTTTATTTGCTTGCCCAGCGCTAGGAATTTACACACATGGCTATGAGGTTGAAACAGTCGAGCCAGTTGTGCGCTTTTATATTGGCAAACTCTTTGAGCTTGTTGATAACGGAGCAGAATGCACGCCAGCACAAACTCTTTTCTTTAAGCGGCACAGAAATGCTTGGCAAGAAAAAAAGTCGGAATTTATGCAATTCAAAGTGGTAGACGTTACGCGCCCCATGCCTGCGCCTGCCTAGAGTTAGATACTACGGGGGTGTTTGTTTTGTCATTATATGGGGTTCTGAGGAATCGCCGAGTATTGCATTACATCAGTACGCTTTCTGTTTTTTGCTTGGTTCCAAGCATCTGTGTCATTTTTGCCTTTGGTCTTGCGCATAGTTGGCGGGTTAAGAATAGTAATGGGACGAGCTGACATTTTAAGAAGGAGACTATGATTGTGCGTTTCTACAACTCTGAGAGGCTTTTTCCCATTGCGCTTATTCCAAGCGTCCAAGATGGCTCGCCCCAATGCAGTGCCAAGACCGACAGGCACAGCATTTCCAATTTGACGGTATGTGCTTACGATGGAGCCTGCAAACTTCCAGTCATCCGGAAACTGTTGGATGCGAGCGTATTCACGCAGACTTAATGGTCGCAGCTCAATTGGATGGCACAGCAAGGTCGCTTTCGAATTCGGCTGTGTAGTAAGTGCTGGACTTGGGCGATTCCAGCTTAGGCGACGGAAGAAGCCAGAACGTCCGCCCCAAGAATCAAAAGCCCCTCCCATAGCCTGTTTTTGTATTTCAGGTGGTAGATCACGCCAATTACCACCTTCTGGAATAAGCCTTAAGTAGCGCTCATCGTTACTTCTTAATTTGATGCCAGGGGGATTGCTACCTCTGAATCGACCAATCACACTTTTTAGTGGAACCCATCGCTGCAAATTCCCACTTGGTTCTTCAGCATGGGTTGGCTGTGGCATTTGAATTACCTTCCCATCACGGGAGCCGATAAATAATATTCTTTCGCGACACTGTGGTGTGCCATAGTTGGCTGCATTTAATACATCAAACACGATATAGTAATTTAGGAGGCGGAGTTCTTGCGTTATGACTCTGAAAGCCGATCCCAGCTCTTCTTCTGGCTTTAAATCGGGGAAGCCGGAGCCCCGTTCGTTAAGAGGTCGATGAGTGATTGCGGCAGAAAGCATACCTTTGACATTTTCCATTATGAAAAATTTTGGCTGCGCTTCTCTTACTACTCGAACAAAATGCCGAAACAATCCTCCGCGTGGATCACCCAGGGAACGTCTTTGACCTGCGGTGCTAAATGATTGGCAAGATGGCCCACCTGACACGACAAACTCGTCACCGCTCTTAAGGCCCGCCATACTGAGAATTTCCGCTGTGGTTACCTCTTCAATCCTGCGATTAATTACAGCCAAATCGGGGCGATTAAGTTTTATTGTAGCTACAGCTTGAGCATCACATTCTACTGCGAGCACGACTTCAAACCCAGCCTGCTCAAGCCCAAGGTCTAGTCCCATGGCTCCAGAGAACAAAGAAATTACTGGTATTGTTTTATTTTTTCGCATCATACGTCCCCATATAGCGCCAATAATATATGAAATTTTTGTTATGGCCCACCCCCAAGCTGCCGAAATCAGCTCCGTCTTTAATTTTTAACAGCCACACATTGACCGAAACAAGTTGGGTTATTGCACGCGTACTGACCCGTCCAGTAAATTCTGTAAACTGTCGATATGGCTTCGCGAAAATATCCCCTGTCTGTTTTTGACATTGCCGCAGCCCTGAAAAACCACTACTACAACTTCAACCACTACAATCTCAAGGATCCGCTGGACGAACTGCTGTTCATCATCTGCAGCACCAAGACTGGCGAAGCGAGCTACCGTAGCACTTTCCAGTTACTGAAAGAAACTTTCCCCACCCACCTGCAAATCGCCGAAGCGGCCGCCGAATATATTGCACGACCTATCGTTAGTGGTGGCTTATCGAACCAGAAAGCAAAGGCAATCCGCGATCTTCTCGATGTTATCGTAGAAAAATTCGGTAAGCCGACTCTGAAGCCATTGCGCAAGATGAGCGACAAGGAGGCCGAAGCTTTCTTATTGTCGCTGCCGGGAGTCGGAAAGAAAGTCGCGCGCTGCGTTTTGATGTATTCGTTGGGCAGGCAGGTTTTTCCCGTGGATACACATTGCTGGCGCATCGCCAGGCGTCTCGGCTGGGTCAGGCCGACACAAAAAGACAAGCACTGCGCGCCGCGAGATATGGATCGTCTGCAATCCAAAATCCCACCCGAGCTTCGATATTCATTACACGTAAACATGATTTCTCTTGGACGCAAGATTTGTAGCTCGACCGCTCCCCGGTGCGATGCGTGTCCAATATCGGCTTGGTGCCCCAAGATTGGTGTGCTACAAATGAGGAAACTAAAAGCTAGAGCGTAGAAAGTCGCATAACGTTTGATGGATTACCGTACATTGACCGGTACGAATT
The DNA here is from genome assembly GCA_945888885.1 of Nitrosovibrio sp. Nv4. Taxonomy (GTDB): domain Bacteria; phylum Pseudomonadota; class Gammaproteobacteria; order Burkholderiales; family Nitrosomonadaceae; genus VFJL01. The sequence continues at coordinate 7,655 of CAMDAX010000083.1, forward strand.
GGATTATTGCCGGAATGTTTCGTAGTAGAATGCGGCTGTCAGATTCTCCACCGCAGCATTTCATTCATGAACCCACTACTCGATTTCTCCGGATTGCCGCGCTTTGCGGATATTCGAACCGAACATATCACCCCGGCGATGGAACAGTTGCTGGCCAATGGTCGTGCGACTATCAACCAGGTACGCAGTGATGATGTCGCGCCGATCTGGCAGAATTTCGTGCAACCGATGGAGAATGTCAACGAATGCTTGTCTCGTGCCTGGGGGCAGGTATCGCACTTGAACGCGGTGATGAACAGCCCGGAATTGCGCGAAGCATATAACGCCAATCTGCCGCTGGTCACCCAATATTTTGCTGAGCTGGCACAAGATCAGGTGCTGTTTGAAAAATTCAAACAGCTACGTAATAGCCCGGAATTTGAGAGCCTGGGCCATGCCAGAAAAAAGATAATCGAAAACGAATTGCGCGATTTTCGCTTGGGTGGGGCAGAATTACCACCTGCAGAAAAAGAACGTTTTCTCCGCATTCAAGAAGAATTGTCTGCACTCTCTGCCAGATTCAGCGACAACCTGCTGGATGCAACCAATAGTTTTGCGCTGCTTGTCGATGATGCCGATGAAATATCCGGCATCCCGGATGATGTGCTGCAAACAGCCAGGGAAGCTGCCGAGCGAGATGGCGTTCCAGACTGGAAATTCACGCTGCATGCACCTTCCTACCAGCCGGTCATGCAATACGCTGACTCCCGTGCGCTGCGCGAGAAAATATATCGCGCCTATTCCACCCGCGCCAGCGAGATCGGCACATCTGTCCCACCCTCCGGCAACGTGGCGGACTGGGACAATACTCCGCTTATCAGCAAGATCCTCGCATTGCGCCAAGAGGAAGCACGACTACTTGGATTCGATTGTTATGCCGAGGTATCACTGGCGACAAAAATGGCTACTACGCCAAAGCAGGTGCTGGATTTTCTTGGTGAGCTTGCCGCCAAAGCCAAGTCCTACGCCGAGCACGATCTGCAAGAGTTACGCCAGTTTGCTGCAGACAAACTGGAACTGGAGAATTTGGAGTCATGGGATTTGACCTATGCCAGCGAAAAGCTGCGCCTTGAGCGCTACGCATTCTCCGACCAGGAAGTGAAGCAGTATTTCCCTGAAACCAAGGTGCTGCCGGGCATGTTCAAACTGGTGGAGCATCTTTACGGCATCACCATTGTGCCGGCCGAGGAATCAGCCGGCATTCAACTCTGGCACCCTGATGTGAAATTTTTCAATATCAGTGACGCCGAAGGAAAATTGATCGGACAATTTTACATTGATCTTTACGCGCGCCCCAGCAAGCGCAGTGGTGCATGGATGGATGATGCCATTTCCCGCCGCCGCATTGAAGT
>CAMDAX010000084.1 GCA_945888885.1 Nitrosovibrio sp. Nv4
TCCAACACTTGGGCTTTCTTCACTTCTTTTTGGCTCATGAGTTTGTCCATTTTAAATTTGTCCGCCAATGTTTTAAACAGGGGTGAGTTTAATCACCAGCGGACATTTCTACTTGGGAGAAACCGGACATTACTACTTTGCGCTAACAAAATACATTCTCATCCTTGCTGAAAATACAGGGGCAAGATACATTACGGCTCTGATTTAAGCATCAGAGTAGTACTGAGGAGATTATGGCATGTTCACTTTGATTCAAGCTGCCGGTTGGCCGGTTTGGCCGATTATTCTGGCTTCCATCGTCGCTGTTGGCATTATCGGGGAACGCCTATGGGCTTTGCGCCCCGGCATAGTGACACCCAGAGATTTGCTGCCCAGAGTGATGCAGGAATATCAGGAAAATGGTGTGAGCGTAGAAATGCTTATGCGTCTGCACAAACACTCACCACTCGGGCAGATTCTCGCGGCAGGCTTGAAGAACGACAAAAGTACACGTGAAATCATGAAAGAATCCATCGAGGAAGCGGGCCGCGCTGTCGCCCATGACCTGGAGCGTTATCTCACTACCTTGGGTACTATCGCTTCCTTAAGCCCACTGATGGGTTTATTTGGAACTCTGATCGGTATGATCGAAATTTTCGGCTCAAATTCTCCTACTGGTGGTGGCGGTAATCCGGCGCAACTCGCTCATGGTATTTCTGTGGCGCTCTACAATGCTGCGTTTGGTATCCTGGTAGCAATTCCCAGCATGATTTTTTACCGTCATTTCCGTGCTAAAGTGGACTCGCTGGTGGTGGAAATGGAATTGCAAGCACTGAAACTGGTGGAGATCGTCCACGGCGAGAGGAAAAGCTGACTCTACACAAAACATTTTTAGAAATGTGGATTTCGTCAATAATGCTTTGTTATCCCAACTCCAGTTTAAAAGTGAAATGAGACGATGACGAACGGATGCCGCAGATAGTACGTCCCCCCTAAGAGGACTTTTTTTGGGGGTGAATAGTGTGGCCAGGCGCGAGTGAGGATATCAACAACGTGCCACTGATGAAATGAAATTGGAATTAGAGGTGACTACAAGCAGCCGTTCTCCGCTGTTGCTCACCTTTCATAATATGATTAAATTCACCCTATGAACTTCCAGCGTGGCAGGCCAAAAGAAGATCCGGAAATTAATCTAATTCCGATGATCGACGTATTGCTGGTGATTCTGATTTTCCTGATGATCAACACCACCTACTCGAAATTTTCAGAGTTGGAAATCAGTTTGCCACAGGCAACTGCAGATAAGACTGCTGAACATCCCAACACCATAGATGTTTCAGTCAGCGCTGCCGGCAGCTATGTGATCAACCGTACGCCCATCAAATACTCCAGCGCTGAAGGGCTCAGTGATGAGTTGCGTGCCGCTGTAGGCGGCCAAACCAATCCTGTAATCGTCATAAATGCCGATGCCAGTGCCACGCATCAGTCCGTCATTGCAGTCATGGAGGCCGCACGTCTAGCGGGGTACAATCACATCACTTTCACGACAGAAACCCGAGGCAGCAGGTAGCAAGTGGGCGCTAACACACGTATGGTTCTATGAGAGACTAAAGGGGAAATACCTTAGATCTACTCAACTTTTTCATCATAATGCTATTGTACTCCGTACTTCATATTTCTCAATTAAATCATAATGTTGTGTTTCTGGATAGGAGTTGACCAGACATCACAAGTTTTACGGAATTTTCTCTGGCCGCCAATTTTTCAGCGCCCACTGCCAGAATGATGCGACACTGCTTTCGGCCAATTCGGCTGGCGGCATCTGGTTGAGAAAACGTAGTGCTGTCATCAATTGCGTCACCGGTTTGGATACATCAATGGCAGCAGCCTGGGTTTGTTTGCTGAGTTTTTCACCCTGAGCATTAATCACCACCGGCAGATGCATATACGCTGGCGTTGGGTAACCCAACAGCTGTTGCAGGTAAATCTGGCGTGGGGTTGAATCCAGTAAATCCGCGCCACGCACGATATGGGTAATGCCTTGTGCGGCGTCGTCCACCACTGCTGCCAATTGATAGGCGTAGATGCCATCGGCCCGGCGCAACACAAAATCGCCAGTGGCGCTGGCTAGTTGTTGCCTAACCAAGCCACGCAGAGCATCCCTGAATTCGATCGGATAGTTATGGGTCAGTACCCGCAACGCGGTAGAACTCTTGCCGACCAGCAGGTCATCACGGCAAGTACCAGGGTAAACTGGACCGTCTATGCCGATAATGCTGGAATCGGCAACCTCCTTGCGGCTGCAGGCACAAGGATAGATCAAACCCTGTTGCTCGAGTGTGGCAAGTGCGTCCTGGTAAGCTTCATTCCGCCAGCTTTGATAGACCACTGCGCCATCCCATTCCATCCCCAATACTTCAAGGATATTCAGAATTTCCTTGGCTGCGCCCATGACCTCGCGTGGCGGATCCAGGTTTTCGATCCTGACTGACCATTCACCATGGCGCGATTTTGCTTCCAGATAGCTGCCCACGGCGGCGACCAGCGAGCCGAAATGCAGCGGGCCAGTGGGGGAGGGGGCGAAACGGCCGCGATAGTTTGGCGGGGTAGTATTTCGATCGTGTGCCATATCGTAAGGATACCAGAGCCAATGCTGGAGGAGCAGGCAGCAGAATCGGATAAAAGCCGATCGTATAGAGTGGACGTGAGCGGCAACTCCGTGCACAATGGCGCAATTGAGAAATAGCGTAAATACAGTGGCAGGATAGCGTTTGCGGTTAGAGTAAGAGGAGAAAGTTTTGGATATTTTCCTTCTATATAAGAACGCCAACTGTATTTATTTGTAACCATTTTCTATGGCGGGCCTCCCCGCATTGCATGGTAGTGAACCTGGTCAGGTCCGGAAGGAAGCAGCCACAGCTATTTTTTGCAAGTGCCGGGGGTTAGGCTCGCCACCCTTTTTGACCAGTAGGTAAGGTTTATCCTGCACCCAACCAACATTGATCGTGTCCCAAACCCAAGTCCTTGCGCGTAAATGGCGCCCCAAGAGCTTCTCCGAGCTAACCGGACAGGATCACGTGGTCAAGGCGCTGACCAATGCGCTGGAACGGAAACGTCTGCACCATGCCTACCTGTTCACCGGCACACGCGGCGTCGGAAAAACTACCATTGCGCGCATACTGGCCAAGGCACTCAACTGCGAAACCGGCATTACCTCTACACCTTGCGGCAAGTGCTCTGCCTGTAGTGAAATCGACGGTGGGCGTTTCGTCGATTTGATCGAGCTGGATGCTGCCTCCAACACCCAGGTGGACAACATGCGAGAGTTGCTGGAAAACGCGCTCTATGCTCCTACCTGCGCCCGCTACAAGGTTTACATCATTGATGAAGTGCACATGCTCTCCAAGTCGGCTTTCAATGCTATGCTAAAAACCCTGGAAGAGCCTCCGGAGCATGTCAAGTTTGTGCTTGCCACTACTGATCCGCAGAAAATTCCCGTCACCGTTCTGTCGCGCTGCCTGCAATTTAATCTGAAACAGATTCCACCATCACTGATTGCCGCTCATCTTAAGCACGTGCTGGAGCAAGAGCAGATAGGTTGTGACGCTATGTCATTGCAATTACTGGCGCGAGCGGCGCAGGGCAGTATGCGCGATGCGCTGAGCATGTTGGATCAAGCGATTGCTTTCGGCGAGGGTGCGGTCGAAGAAATGGCGGTACGCGCCATGTTGGGTGCGATTGATCAGGACTATCTATATGACATGTTGGACGCACTGGCGCAAAAAGACGGGGTGCAGATGTTGGCGTTAGCCGACGCGATGGAGGCCCGTAGCTTGTCGTTTGATGCGGCTTTACAGGATCTGGCAGCGCTGTTGCATCGCCTTGCGCTGGCGCAGACCGTACCGCAGGCTATCAGCGAAGATGTGCTGGAGCGTGAGCGGATTTTTGCACTGGCGGGAATTTTCATGCCGGAAGATATTCAATTGTTCTATCAGATTGCGCTGCATGGCCGCAGCGATCTGAGTTTGGCACCGGATGAATACGCCGGTTTTAGCATGACACTGATGCGCATGCTGGCCTTTATGCCTGGGGATGCAGCAGCGGGCAACACACGCAAAGTAGAGTCGGCTACAAATACCAGGCAGCTGCCCGCTGCAACCCGGCAGGTTCCCTCTGTCACGCCGCGTCCGGCAGTGACAACTGCGGCAGCAACAGCGGCTGCAGTTACGCCAGTCGCACCGGTCGCACCGGTCGCACCAGTTGCAACAACACCGAGCGCAGTTGCAACTCCATTCGATGGCGATTGGCCGGTACTGGTGAATCAGTTGAAATTGAATGGTATGGCGAAAATGCTGGCACAGCATTGCGAGCTAAAGAATTTTTCTGCGAATGAAATCGAATTATGCGTACCGGAAATCCATCGGCATCTACTGGAAAAGGCCTATCAGGAAAAGATGAAAACTGCGCTAAGCGAGCATCTTGGCAAGCCTGTACGGTTGAAATTTTCTGTCGGCAGCATTACCGGCATGACGCCAGCAGAACTGGAAAACCGTGAAAAACAGGCGAAGCAATCGGAGGCTATTGCTTCCATAGAAACAGACTCGTTCGTGCGCGAACTGGTGGAGAATTTTGACGCAAGACTGATCGTTTCCTCGATCAAACCCATTCAATAGCGGAGGTAGAAAATGATGAAAGGCGGCTTGGGCAACCTGATGAAACAGGCCCAGCAGATGCAGGAAAACATGAAAAACATGCAGGAGCAATTGGCCAAGATGGAAATCGAAGGTCAATCCGGTGCGGGCATGGTCAAGGTGGTGATGACTTGCCGTTATGACGTGAAGCGCGTCAGCATAGATGACAGCCTGATTGGTGATGACAAAGAAATGTTGGAGGATCTGCTCGCCGCTGCGGTCAATGACGCGGTGCGGCGGGTCGAAGCTATCAGCCAGGAAAGGATGGCCGGTTTCACCTCCGGCATGGGTTTGCCACCAGGAATGAAATTGCCATTTTGAATTTGTGAAAGGTGAAGCATGCGCTGGGCCTGTCCCCGCCAGCTTGTCAACACCCGTGCGTTTCACTTTCCCTGATCCACTGCTTTTTTCTACGGTTTATTCAAGGGCGCCTCTAATAATTCGAGGCCTCAAAATGAAAACACCTACCAGTCTCGAAGACCTGATCAAGTCGCTGCGCTGCCTGCCCGGCGTTGGGCCTAGGTCGGCGCAGCGTATGGCTTATCACCTGCTGCAGCGCGACCATGCGGGCGCACAACGGCTCGCCAGCTCATTGAGCCATGTGCTGGAACATATCAGGCATTGCGAGAAATGTAATAATTTTACCGAAGAAATGGTGTGTGAGCTATGCCGTTCCCAACGGCGTGATGCGGGACTGTTATGCGTAGTGGAAATGCCTGCCGATCTGATAATGATGGAACAGGCGCACTGCTATAAAGGTATGTATTTCGTGCTGATGGGCAGACTCTCGCCACTGGATGGCGTCGGTCCCAAGGAAATCCATCTTGACCGATTGCTCAAGCGGGCCCAGGACGGCGTGGTGCAGGAAGTTGTACTGGCTACCAATTTTACCGTGGAAGGTGAAGCTACCGCGCATTACATCAGCGAACTGTTGCATGCCAGGGGAATGAGGGTCACACGCATTGCACGCGGCCTGCCGGTGGGCGGTGAGCTGGAGCATGTCGATAGCGGCACCCTGGCGCAGGCGGTGATGGAGCGCAGAGAAATCTGACCCTGGTTTCATGTTATCAGCGAAATTTTGTTGCTTTCCTGTTCACGCCTTGTCGTATTATTCGTATTATCTTCGGCGGTCACTCGCCGTCGCCTCTCTTCACTCGCAAACTATTGGAATAAAGGCAGAGCGTGAACGATTTATCACATTGAGAAACAGATGAGAATCAGCAGACCGATCAGACCAATAAAGAAGAAAACGCCGGCATCAACCAGCACCAGGGTCGCCCCTGCATCTGCACCAGGTGTCACGCATAAACTGCACAAATTGCTGGCACAGGCAGGGCTGGGGTCGCGGCGCGAGATGGAGGAGCTGATTGCCGCTGGCCAGGTGACCATCAACGGCAAAGCGGCGGAGACCGGTAGCCGAGCCGGACCGGATGATGTGGTGCGGATAGGGAGGCGTACCATTCATCTCAAATTCGGCGAGCGCTTGCCGCGAGTCATTTTGTATCATAAGCCGGAAGGCGAGATTGTCAGTCGCGATGATCCGCAAGGCCGTCCGTCAGTATTCGATAAGTTGCCACAACTGCAATCATCCAAATGGGTCGCGATAGGTCGGCTGGATTTCAATACCAGCGGGCTGCTGATATTCACCACCGACGGCGAATTAGCTAACCGTTTGATGCACCCGCGGTTTGAGGTCGAGCGCGAATATGCGGTGCGCATCATGGGCCGTTTGACCCCGGAACAGACGACATTATTGACCACCGGCATTGAACTCGAAGACGGTCTGGCGAAACTCGAGCTTTTGTCGGATCAGGGCGGCGAGGGTTCCAATCACTGGTACCGGGTGATATTGAAAGAAGGCAAGAACCGTGAAGTGCGCCGAATGTTTGCAGCGGCGGGGCAGATGGTCAGCCGTCTCACTCGGGTGCGCTTCGGCCCGATCAACCTGCCACCGCGCCTCAAGCGCGGCAAATCGCTGGAACTGGACGAAGCTGAAGTGAAACGCTTGCTGGAACTGGTCGCGTAACTCACACATGATTCATGTAGGCTTTTTCTGTTCTGCAACCTTATCCTGCTTATAGGAGACAACATGAATGATGCACCGCGTGTGATGCCACGGGGCGTACAGCTGCTTCATGATCCCCTACGTAACAAGGGCACTGCTTTTACGGAAGCTGAACGCGATGCGTTGGGTCTGCGAGGCCTGCTTCCACCGCACGTCCTTACCCAGGATGAGCAGGTCGTCCGCGTCCTGCAGAATTTGCGCAAGCTGTCCGATCCGCTGGAAAAATTCGTTGCCTTGAATGCGCTGCATGACCGTAATGAGGCTTTGTTCTTCCGAGTGGTATGCGACAACATCGATGAAATTCAGCCCCTGATTTACACCCCGACGGTCGGACTGGCCTGCGAGCGATTCGGCCATATTTTCCAACGGCCACGCGGCATGTTTATCGGTATCAATGATCGTGGCCGGATCGCTGCGATCTTGCACAACTGGCCGCTCAGTGCCGGCATCATCGTCGTGACCGACGGTGAGCGTATTCTGGGTCTCGGTGATCAGGGTGCCAACGGGATGGGCATTCCGGTCGGCAAGCTGTCCCTTTATACCGCCTGCGCGGGCGTGGATCCTGCAATTTGCCTGCCGGTAATGCTCGACATGGGCACCAACAACGAAACGCTTCTGAACGACCCGTACTATGTGGGCTTGCGCCGCCATCGAGTGACCGGCCCGGCCTATGATGAATTGATCGAGGAATTCATCACGGCGGCGCACGAAGTGTTCCCGAATGTGATCATCCAGTTCGAGGATTTTGCCAGCCACAATGCATCCCGGTTGCTGGAGAAGTATCGCAACCGGATCTGCATGTTCAACGATGACATTCAAGGCACAGCAGCCGTCGCCTTGGCTGGCATACTGTCGGCGTTGCGTATCAAGAGGAGCAAGCTTGCCGATGAGCGGTTCCTGTTCCTCGGTGCGGGAGGCGCAGCCACTGGCATTGCCAATCTCATTGTGGCCGCACTGGTCGCGTCGGGCATGATTGAGGCGGATGCACGCAAGCGCTGCTGGCTGGTCGATTCGAAAGGGTTGGTGGTGAAATCGCGTACTGGTCTTCCATTACAAAAACTACCGTACGCACATGATCATGCACCCGTGGGAGATTTTCTTTCGGCGGTGAAAATACTTCGGCCAACCGGTATTATCGGCGTTTCTGCAGCCGGTGGTGCTTTTACACCGGAAGTGTTGCGCGCCATGGCCGATTGTAACGCCCGGCCTATCGTATTTGCCTTGTCCAACCCCACCTCAAAAGCGGAATGCACCGCCGAACAGGCCTACAGCGGAACTGACGGACGTGCCCTGTTTGCGGGCGGCAGCCCCTTCGCACCGGTATCTGTGGGTGGTAAAACGCTGGTGCCGCGCCAGGGCAATAACTCATATATTTTCCCGGGTATCGGGCTAGGTGCAATTGCCTGTGGTGCCACGCGCATCGTTGACGAGATGTTCCTTGCTGCCGCTCACACACTGGCGGCGCAAGTGACTCCAGCCGACCTTGAGCAAGGCAGCCTCTATCCGTCCTTAACACATACCCGCGAAGCGTCCGCAAAGATCGCGGCAGCGGTTGCTGAGGTTGCATACCAGCGCGGTCTTGCCGCCAAACCGCGACCCGCTGATGTGCTCGAGTATGTGAGAGAACAAATGTACGACCCCCATTATCCGGGCTACGCGTAATCCGCGCCCACTAGGGAAACACCGATTTATTCCTTATATTTCCCCCTTCCAACGTAGCCAATAGGTATAATAGGCCGTCGTCATATAGCAAGCGAAAACCATGAATCAGAACATCCGTATTGCAAAGCAACTGAGCTTCTCCCAAGCCGAGTACGGGGCGAAGAAGAAGCTTACACGGCGCGACCTCTTTCTGGCCAAGATGGACGATGTCGTTCCGTGGGATCGGCTCATCGCGGTGATTGAACCCCATTATCCCAAGAGCGGCAAACGGGGGCGTCCTCCCATCGGCATTGAGCGCATGCTGCGCATGTACTTCATCCGGCAGTGGTACGGACTGGCCGATGTCGCAGTAGA
>CAMDAX010000085.1 GCA_945888885.1 Nitrosovibrio sp. Nv4
CCGTGTGCGGGAAAACCGCATGCACGGTTTGATGAGGGAAGGTAGGTGATGTGGACTATGGCAAGGCTATTGAGGCACCGCCAGACGAAAGGGGCGGCAACAGATATGCTTGGCCTACGGAATACTGAAGCCTGTTTTCTACTCTACCCGCTCAAGAGTCTCTGAGCAAATGCCAAGTGTGACTTATTCAGAGATTCCATTATGGCTGGTATCCACATCCCTTACTGGTATGCGCCAGATAAATACTGTCAAGACGATTCCCAGCACGGCCAGTATCACCTGTTGCCAGACAAGTGGCATCAACAGGATTGAGCTACCGAATGACAAAGCCATCAATAGATATATCCAGCGCTTGATTCGGCGTGGGATGCTATGGTGCTCGCACCATTCGCGGATGATTGGGCCGGCTACCCGGTTGGCTAGCAAGCCGTCATGGAAGCGTTCCGAGCTACGTGCGAAGCAGGCGGCCGCCAACAGCACAAAAGGGGTGGTGGGCAACACCGGCAGTACCACACCCAACACAGCTAGAATCAGGGCAACAATGCCCAGCGTAAGGTAGAAACCGCGCACCAAGCGTGAATCATGCAGGCGTATTGAATTCATTCTCCGCTCACCCGGCTGTTTCTCCTCGTTCGAACGCTCCCGCATGTTCGCATCCTCAGTCAAATTGGTTGCAGCAGGTTGGGCTTGATCGAGCAGCGATGACGGATTAAACATAGCGAGTATAATACTTCAGAGCGTACTCAACAATTCAAGGCTCTGAAAATGTCGATCCTTACTAAACCTGATCCGGCAGGAGTTGGCTCTTTTCCAACAACAAGAAACCGAAAGGTAGTGAAATCGTGGCTCACCCCCGATTTCAATTTAATGATTTCAATTTATTTTTTGAGGTGACTATGTCTAAAATAAACACCCTGCTTAATTTGAGCGTACTCATTCTGGGCATGACTTTGTTGCCCCAAGCCGCACTTTCCCAACCAAAACAGGGAGTAACTGGCGTGTCCGAACTTATAAAATCCGATATCCTAATGGGAGCAGGTGAAGAAGCAACCGTTGGTAAAATGGCTGAAGTTCATTATACGGGCTGGCTATACGACCCGGCTGGGCCGCTAAATAAAGGCAAAAAATTTGATAGTTCACGCGATCGCAGCATCCCTTTCTCATTTCTGCTGGGAGCAGGGCGGGTAATCAAAGGCTGGGACAAAGGAGTTGTTGGCATGAAGATCGGTGGACGGCGAATGCTGATTGTTCCCCCATCAATGGCATATGGTGCAGCGGGGGCTGGCGGTGTGATCCCACCGAATGCAACATTAATCTTCGATGTTGAACTATTAAGCCTGCGTCAAGGCGCCTCACACTGAGCATCAATGGGTACCTCTAATAATTCAGAATTCTGAACAAGACCAGGCAAAAACAAAAATGTAGGTGCGGCATAGCGTTGATATGCAGGAAACATTTTTTGTGAACAAACGAAACATTGTGACAAAATCCGGATTTTTAGAGAGACGGATTCAAGTCTGAAGTGTAATAGCGGACAAGGCGCAGTGACGGAAAAAATATGAAGATACACGAGTACCAGGCCAAGGAAATTCTGCGCGAATTTGGTATTGCTACCCCGCACGGAATCGCTTGCTTCAGCGTTGATCAGGCAGTGGCAGCTGCCAGTAAACTGGGTGGTAGCGTGTGGGCAGTGAAAGCGCAGATTCACGCTGGTGGACGCGGTAAGGGTGGGGGGGTAAAGGTGGCAAGGTCGCTTGACGAAGTGGGGCAGCTTGCCGGGGAAATACTGGGCATGACACTCGTTACCCATCAGACCGGTACACAAGGACAAATTGTACGACGGCTTTTAATCGAGCAAGGTGCCGAGATCAAGAAAGAACTTTACATCGGCTTGGTGGTGGATCGCAGAAACCAACGCGTGTGCCTGATGGCAAGCTCTGAGGGTGGCATGGATATCGAACAGGTCGCCGCTACCACGCCGGAAAAAATCCATAAGGTATTGATCGACCCGATGATGGGATTGACTGACCGGGATGCCGACGACATTGCCTGCAAGATTGGCATTGCCGAATCCGCCATGACCGAAGCACGGACTTTGCTGCAAAACTTGCACCAGGCTTTTGACAGCACCGATGCATCGCTGATCGAAATCAATCCACTGATACTTACCACTGACGATCACGTTCTCGCGCTCGACGCGAAAATGAATTTCGATGACAACGCGCTGTTCCGCCACCCCGAAATCACTGCTCTGCGCGATCTGGACGAAGAAGATCTGGCAGAGATCGAGGCATCCAGACACGATCTTTCCTACATTTCTCTGGACGGCAATATCGGCTGCTTGGTCAACGGCGCAGGACTGGCGATGGCAACTATGGATATCATCAAGCTCTATGGCGGTAGCCCCGCTAACTTTCTTGATGTCGGTGGTGGTGCAACTGCCGAAAAAGTGACCGAGGCGTTCAAGCTGATGCTGCATAACCCGAAACTGCAGGCCATACTGGTAAACATATTTGGTGGCATCATGAAATGCGATGTGATTGCCGAAGGCGTGGTGACGGCAGCACGGGAAGTGAAGCTCACCGTGCCACTGGTAGTGCGTCTCGAAGGTACCAATGTGGATTTGGGCAAGAAAATTTTGGCCGAATCCGGATTACCGATTATATCGGCGAGCAATATGGCCGATGCTGCAGAAAAGGCCGTCACGGCAGCGAGGCGCATGTAGCCATGGCTATCCTGATAGATAAGAACACCCGAGTCATGACTCAAGGTATCACCGGAAAAACCGGACAATTTCATACCCGTATATGCCGTGACTATGCCAATGGAAAGAATTGTTTTGTAGCCGGAGTGAATCCGAAGAAACCGGGCGAGAATTTTGAAGGCATCCCGATTTATGCCACCGTCAAGGAGGCGAAACAAGCTACCGGTGCTACTGTTTCGGTGATTTACGTACCGCCACCTTTTGCTGCCGCTGCGATTGACGAAGCAGTGGAAGCAGAACTGGACCTGGTGATCTGTATTACTGAAGGCATTCCGATACGCGATATGCTGCGTACCCGCTACAAAATGCAGGGCCGAAAAACCCGGCTGATCGGCCCCAATTGCCCTGGCATCATTACGCCTGACGAAATCAAGATCGGTATCATGCCTGGCCACATTCACAAGAAAGGGCGCATCGGCGTGGTGTCGCGCTCTGGTACATTAACCTACGAAGCAGTGGCGCAATTAATGGAGCAGGGATTGGGACAATCCACCTGCATCGGCATCGGCGGCGACCCGGTAAATGGCTTGAAACACCTCGATGTGATGCAATTGTTCAACGACGATGATGAAACCGATGCGGTTGTGATGGTGGGAGAAATCGGTGGCACCGATGAGGAAGACTGCGCTCGCTGGATCAGAGACAATATGCAAAAACCAGTGGTGGGGTTCATTGCGGGTGTAACTGCACCGACGGGCAAGCGCATGGGGCATGCTGGTGCGATCATCTCTGGCGGCACAGGTACGGCGCAGGAAAAGCTTGCGATAATGGAAGAATGCGGGATTAAAGTGACGCGTAATCCGGCAGAGATGGGCAAGCTGCTCAAATCGGTGTTGCGATAATAAGGAACCTCTGGGCTAAGTACTCCGTGGGGCGTGGTACTTATTCAGAGGTTTCAGCTCGGATACCAAGGGATTCAGACTTATAGTTATGACCGCCTTGCAATGACTCTATTCTCGATTATCTTCGCTCTCGTGTTGGAGCAATGGCGCCCCACTGGCAGTCGTAATCAAGCCATATTATTATTTTCCTCCTACGCGGATACGCTGGAACGCTATTTCAATACTGGCGTCCACCGTCATGGCGTCGCAGCATGGATTGCTGCAGTGTTCCCGATATTGCTGCTCACTGGTGTGATCTATTACTTTCTGCTTGATCTGAGCCCACTGCTGGCGTGGGCGTGGAATGTCCTGGTGCTTTATTTCACCATGAGCTTTCGCCAGTTCAATCACTTGTTTGCTGAAATTAACCAAGCTCTCAGGAATGATGATCTGCCTCGGGCACGAGAACTGCTGCGACAATGGCGCGGAGCACCTGCAGATGAACTCAGCAGCGAGATGATTGCACGGGTTGCGATTGAATCGGGACTGGTTCACTCACACCGCTACGTGTTCGGCGTGATTGTCTGCTTTGCTTTGCTGCCGGGACCGTCGGGTGCGGTGCTGTATCGTCTCGCGGAGTTGCTAGGCGAGCGCTGGGGTAATCGCCCAGAAGAAGAATTCGGCGCATTTGGTCAATTCGCCGCAAAGGCGTTCAAGGCCATAGACTGGTTGCCGGCAAGGTTGACTGCCACGAGTTTCGCTATCGCTGGTAACTTTGAGGATGCGATTTATTGCTGGCGTGCGCAAGCCGCGTCGTGGACAAACCATACCCAAGGCATCATTCTTGCCAGTGGTGCGGGTGCGCTTGGTGTACGCTTGGGAGATTCGTTGCGGGAAGCTGGCAGCGCGCACTACCGCCCAGAATTAGGTGTGGGCGAAGAAGCTGATATGGATTTTCTACAAAGCGCCACTGGTCTGATCTGGCGTACCCTGGTATTGTGGTTGGCACTGCTGCTACTGCTGGGAATTGCGAGCTGGGCGGGATAAGAGGCTTCTTCATTTCGTATTGCAAACCCAAGCGATACATATCTTTTTCAATGGCGCAACGCACTCAATCAGCCTGCCGTCAGAACTGATGTCGCTCCTCTTGAAGCTCACTTTGATAATCCGGCATCCAAGACGCCCAAATTCGATCTGATCAGCAGTATAATTTGGCATCGGTGAAATATCTGGGTTAACCAGTCAACGGGACCGCAATGCGTTTGATCGCAGCAATTTTTATAGTTTCAACGCTTGCAGGTTGTGCAACAATGGGGCAAGGCCAGCGCCCTTCTGGACCGTTGCCGCCAAGTGTTCGTCCCGCCTATAACCTTTCTGGCTACCCACCAGCTTTCAAGGATGGTTATATCGATGGCTGCGAAACCGCCAAGAAGACCTCCTACGGACACAAGGATGGACAGCGCTTTTCTACCGATCATCAATATCGCGCGGGCTGGAATGATGGCTTCAGCCTGTGCCACGACAAACGTTAGCAACCAGTCTCAGACAAACTTATATTTTCGCTGGATGTCTCAAATACTCTGAAGCTCTAAACCAGGATAAGAATAAAAAATGTAATCGCGGCATATGATTGTCATTAGCTCGAGTTCGAAAGTGAAACGAGGCAATGACGAACGAAACGGAATTTGAATAAGGAAATATTTTTTGTGGGCAACAAAGTATTGTGACGAAATCCAGATTTTTAAAAGTGGCTATGAAACGCCTGCTCCCGTTGGTACTGTGCTGTTACGCACTCCCCGTTTTTGCCCAGCAGCCCCAGCATTACATGCCACCGTCACCCGCCTTATCCTTGGCTGCCAAGGCTTACATCCTCACCGATTTTCAGAGTGGGCAGATATTGGTCGGTCAGAATCTCCATGAACGCATCGAACCGGCATCACTCACCAAGCTGATGACGGCACATGTCGTTTTCTCAGCCATCAAACAAAAACGCATCACCCTGACTCAAACTGTGCCTGTATCAGCGCGAGCCTGGCGCACATCAGGCTCACGCATGTTTATCGAACCCAACAGGCCTGTAACAGTGGACGAACTGATACGCGGCATGATCGTGCAGTCCGGTAACGACGCCTGCATCGCTTTGGCGGAAGCCGTCGCTGGCTCGGAGGATAACTTCGTACAAATGATGAATAATGAGGCCCGGCACATGGGCATGAAAAATACCCGCTTCGCCAACTCCACTGGCCTGCCACATCCAGAGCACTATACTACCGTCTACGATCTTGCCTTGCTGGCAGCGGCCATGATCCGGGATTTCCCAGAGTACTATCCACTCTATTCGCTGCGAGAATACACCTACAACAAGATTACCCAACCCAACCGCAACCGGCTGCTGTGGCTCGACCCCAATGTTGACGGCCTTAAGACTGGTCATACTCAAACTGCTGGCTACTGCCTGATCACTTCAGCCAAACGCGACGAGCGGCGGCTTATTTCTGTAGTAAT
The DNA here is from genome assembly GCA_945888885.1 of Nitrosovibrio sp. Nv4. Classification (GTDB taxonomy): domain Bacteria; phylum Pseudomonadota; class Gammaproteobacteria; order Burkholderiales; family Nitrosomonadaceae; genus VFJL01. The sequence continues at coordinate 6,091 of CAMDAX010000085.1, forward strand.
GGGAACCACTTCCGATAATGTACGTACCATGGAAAGCCAGCGCCTGTTAAATCACGGCTTCCAGTTTTACGATACTGTACGCCTGTATCGGAAGGAGCAGGCGGTAACTACCATACAGCTATGGAAAGGCACACAGAACACGCTCAGGACAGGATTCAGTCAGGATCTCTACTTCTCTCTACCAAAGGGACAGAACGATACGCTGAAAGCCACCATGGAATACCAGCAACCGCTGGTCGCGCCCATTAGTGCAGGACAAAAAGTGGGCACGGTAAAACTCTCATTCGACGGCAAACCAATGGCCGAGTACCCGCTAGTGGCGCTGGAGACCGTAGGTATCGGCAACATTTTTGGTCGCACTTGGGATAGCATACAAATGCTGCTCAACTAATGGGTGCCTTTAAAAATTAGAATTTTTAAAGGTAGCCTGGTTTTCCACCGCAAAAACCTTCAAGGACCAGTATGATTTATCTTAATGGCGACTTCATGCCTATCGAAGAAGCACGCATTCCGGTGCTGGATCGAGGTTTCATTTTCGGTGACGGCGTGTACGAAGTGATCCCCGTGTATTCGCGCAGACCTTTCCGATTGGCCGAGCATCTGCGTCGCTTGCAGCACAGCCTCGACGGCATTCGTATAAAAAATCCACATTCCGACGCAGAGTGGAGCGGTCTGTTGGAACAACTCATCGCCGCTAATGAAGGTGACGACCAATACCTCTACTTACACATCACGCGTGGTGTGGCCAAGCGCGATCATGCTTTCCCCAAAGGGGTCGCGCCCACAGTATTCATCATGAGTAACCCGCTGCTGACTCCGCCAAAAGAGCTGCTTGCCACCGGTGTTGCTGCCATCACCGCCAGCGACAACCGCTGGTTGCGCTGCGATATCAAGGCGATTTCGCTGCTACCCAACATATTGCTACGCCAGATGGCGGTCGACGTGGGTGCGGTAGAAACCGTGCTGCTGCGGGATGGCTTTATGACCGAGGGTGCAGCCAGCAATATTTTCGTGGTGAAAGATGGAGCTCTGTTGGCACCACCGAAGAATCATCTGATGCTGCCCGGCATTACCTACGATGTCGTACTGGAACTGGCTGCTGCACATGACATTCCCTACGAGGTAAGAGAAATCTCTGAATATGAAGTGCGCACTGCCCAGGAGCTGCTACTAACCTCCTCCACCAAGGAAATCATGCCCATCACTCGTCTTGACGGCAAACCGGTAGGTGACGGGATTCCGGGGGAAATGTTTACACAGCTGTACCAGCTCTACCAGAATTATAAGATTACGGTAATGCGCGGCAACACCCCTGCCCCATGAAGTGGGGTTGCCAAAACGTCTGCGCTAAAATATATGACCGAACCATCTTCACTGATCGAATACCCCTGCGACTTTCCCATAAAAATTATGGGGCACGCGGATATGTCACCGGCGCCAGCTGCTGCTTGTGAGGAGCACAACCTTATCCAGCAAAGCTTTACCCAAACAGTGTTGGCAATCGTGAAACGTCATGCCCCTGATTTCGACGATGCCAGTATGGCAATAAAAATCAGCAAAAAAGGCACCTATCTGAGCCTTACCTGCACCATCCGTGCCGTTTCCCGCACTCAACTGGATGCACTCTATCAGGAATTGTGTGACCACCCATCGGTGGTGATGTCACTTTGAAGCTTGAGATGAACACCCTCTGCCTGGCATCAGAAACTGAAAGCTCAAAACTCAGAATCAGATACAACGGTGTAATGGACTATCTACCCACGTGGCAGGCAATGAAGGATTTCACCGCCTCCCGCACTCAGGATACGCCTGATGAAATCTGGCTGTTGCAGCACCCACCGGTTTATACCCAGGGAGTAGCGGGCAAGCCGGAGCACCTGCTCTATACCAACGGCATTGACGTGATCAGGACTGACCGTGGCGGACAAATCACTTACCATGGCCCCGGTCAGATTGTTGCCTATCTGCTGCTGGACATACGTCGGCATAAACTCGGTATACGTGAACTGGTCAGAAGAATGGAGGGCGCCGTGATAGACTTACTGCAGGATTACCATATCAGCGCAGAAGGTCGCACGGATGCACCTGGCGTATATATAAATGGCGCTAAAATCGCGGCGCTAGGTCTGAAAGTAAAACATGGCTGCTGTTATCATGGCCTGGCACTCAACGTGCATATGGACCTGACCCCGTTTGCTGCGATTAATCCCTGCGGCTATGCAGGACTGCAGGTAACTCAAACGCATGACCTCGGGATAGCCGATGGGCTTGAGACATTGAGCAACCTGCTCGCAGAAAAATTACAGACAAGAATTATTGAAGAAAAACATTCCTCTAATCATGACCACTGAAACCCGCCAGAAAGGCGCGGATAAAACCGCGCGCAACCCGATCAAAATTGTCCCGCAAACCGAACTGCTGCGTAAACCGTCGTGGATACGGGTGCGTTCCTCCAACAGCCAGGAGTTCTA